>CAYUGW010000248.1:0-6491 GCA_964444245.1 uncultured Blastocatellaceae bacterium
ATTCAAAGCCTCGCGCACAAAAAACGGTTCGCCCGCTTTTACGCCGATCAGACTGCCGAAATAGCGCGAACGGTTTTCCAGTTCGGTGAGAAAATCTTTGTTTGTCAGACGCGTTTCGGGTTCGTTTGATTCGGGATCGTAAAACTGCGAACGGTGTGCGGCGATTGCCTGCATTTTTTCTTCTAAGAAATCCGAAATATCAACGATGAACGACGGATAAACTCTCTGCGAAAAGACGTTATGCGCGACAATCGGAACTTTTATGCGTTCCAGCCCGAATTCCTTGCCGTAATTTTGCATCGAAGACAGACGTGCCGCTTCCCGGACAAGATGCGCGATGTGATCGTGATCGGGATGCGGATCGCCCGTCTGATGCGTCAGAATAATTTTCGGCTTTAATTCTCGCAATTTTCCGACTAATTTCGTCCGTGCTTCGTCCTTTAAAAAAACGCGTCCGTCCGGCAAACCCAAATTTTCGCGAACATCCAATTTCAAAATCCGCGCCGCATCCGCCGCTTCGACGGCGCGACCTTCGGGCGTGCCGCGCGTTCCCATTTCGCCGCGTGTTATGTCGAGCGCGCCGGTTTTATAACCGAGAGATTTCATCTTCAAAAGCGTTCCGCCGACCGTCAATTCCACATCGTCCGGGTGCGCGAAAATTGCAAGTATGTCTATTTCCATAATTAATTTCAGATTCCAAATTTCAGATTCCAAATTTCAGATTTCAGATTTTTGAATCTAAAATTTGCCAGATTCTTTTTGTAACAATTAAACTTTAACAAAGTAAACATAGATTTTTCCAAATGCCAATTTGAAATTTGAAATTTGAAATTTGAAATAAATTATGAAATTTATCGTCTTAGGTTCAGGAACATCTGTTCCGCACGCGAAAAGAAGCAGTTCCGCCTACTGGTTGGAAACCTCAAAAGGTACGCTTTTAATTGATTGCGCGGCTTCGGCAATTCACCGGATGGCGCAGGAAAATCTCGATTGGGCGAATCTCGATGCGATCTGGATTTCGCATTTTCATCTCGATCACGTCGGCGGTCTTCCCGCGTTTTTGTTCGGCACGAAATACGCGCCGGAAACTCAAAAACGGACAAAACCTCTGAAAATTTTCGGCGCGAAGGGTTTGAAAAATCTGATCGAAAAGTTTGATAAAGTCAATGATTATAATCTGTTAAAACAACCCTTTCCGGTCGAGATTACGGAAATCGAACCGCTCGAAAGTTTTGAAATTCTCCCCGAAGCAACCGCCGTCGCCATCTCGACTCCGCACACCGAGGAAAGCCGCGCAATTCGCATTTTGCACGCGGGCGGAAAGTCCTGCGTTTTTTCCGCCGACACGGGTTTTTCCAAAGATTTATCGGCACTTGCCCGAAAATCCGATCTATTCGTTCTGGAATGTTCGTTCGTCAAAAACAAACCGGTCGAAACGCATCTCGAACTCGCCGAAGCGATTTACTTAATCCACCGCGCCGAACCGAAAAAAGCCGTCCTGACGCATCTCTACCCGGAATGGGACGACGTTGATTTTGCCGAAGAAATCGAAAAATTTTCACCGAATATCGAGATTATCGAAGCACAAGACGGTTTGAGAATAAATTTATAAATGACAAATTTCTGTGCTAAGATGTTCGTGTTTTTTTAACCTTAAATTCATTGAAGGATTTCTCACAAATGAATAGTGAATTTGTTAATTGGATAAGCGTCCTCGGCAGCCTTGCTTCGCTGATCGGTCTTCCGATTGCCATCTGGCAAATTAGGAAAACCCGCCGCGTCGCTGAAGCTGCGAGAGAAGCCTCGAATCAAACTCAACAGACAATTTCCAACAATCTTTTAATCGCCGATGTTTCGACCTGCACAAGAAATTTAGAGGAAATAAAAAGTTTTGTTCGTATAGAAAGATACGAATCGGCTTTGATTCGGACGACGGATTTGATGTCGTATCTTATTCAGATTCAACAACGAACAAGAGAATCAAAACAAAAACTCCCAATTGAATTTGAAGAAATGCTCTCACAGCTTTCGATTATTAGAGAAGAATTTGAGAAGAAAGTTATTAAAACTTCTGCTAGAATTAACAAAGTTCAAATCAATTTGCAGTTAGCATTAATCTCTGATGATTTGAACAAACTGATCGGCGGGACGATAATCGTCATAGAAAGAGGTAAAGAAAATGGATGATCAAAAATTACAGATAATTCTTGATAGTTTATTAGAGCGCACCCAAAAAGAGGAACTGAATTGGAAACCAACGGCAAGTTCTGGAAAGTACCTACTTGCATTAAACGATAGTTCTATTACAATTTCTAATCATCCATTTTTAGTTGGTATTTCATTTGAATTCAGAAATGAAAAAGGTGAAATTGTAGAGAGCGTTGAAGTTACACCCAAAACCAGTTTACATAAAAAAGCGGTTCAACTAGAAGATTTAGTTCGCCGAAGAGCTTTAAAATCAGATGAAATAATTGATCGCATAATCAAACAATTGAAACCTGATTCAATCACCGCATAAGTTTTCTTTCAACAAAATAAAAAAGCGGCAAGTAATATCAAACTTGTCGCTTTTTTATTTGTTCTTTGAAGATCCTTACTTTCTCAAACGCGCTTCGACATCGTTGGCTTTGAGCGAATTTCCGGTTGCTCGCTGGAGTTCGGCGATTGCCTTGTTGAGTTCGGTTTGGGCGCGGAGTTCGGTGCTGCGGGCGTTCATCAGAGCGGTTTGGCGTTCTAAGACGTTGTAAATATCGGATTGTCCTTCTTCGAGTTTGCGTCTTTCCGAATCGTACTGTTTTTCCGAATTTTCCCGCGAAATCGCCGCGCTTCTCAGACGGGCTTCCGAAGTTCTGACCGCTTGCAGAGCGTTTCGCACGTCAACCTGAATCAATTGTTCGAGCTGTTCGCGCCGGGTTTGAATCTGTTCGCCTTCGACGAGCGATCTGCCGAACTGCGCTTTTGCCGTTTGATTGCCGCGAAACGGCAGATTGAATTGCAAACCGACGCGATAGGTCGGGTAGCGATTGGCGAAAATATCCGTTACCGAACTGAAATAATTTCCCGTTAATTCGGGCGGAACCGGCGGCGGCGGCGGAATCAAAAGCGGATCAATTTGCTGATTCGGCGGCAAGGTAGGATTAACCGCATTGATTAATTCATTGATTTTCAGCTGCGTTTCCGTATTGGAAAAAAAGTCAATCGCGTTCGGATTCGGCGTTCCGCTGATGCCCGAAGATGAATAACCCGCGACCAGATCGATCTGCGGTTTGGTCTGATCTTTAAAAAATCTCTGATCGATTGCGTTGATGTCTTTCTGAACATTATTGACATCGATTTCCGGGCGATTTTCCAGAGCTAAAGTTAAGGCTTCCGTCAGAGAAGTGCGCGGCACATCGAGTTCGACCGAATCGGTCGGAATTACGGATTCGTTCCAGATCGCTTCATTTCGGTTTTGCGAAATCAGATTTTTCAGATTGTTTTCCGCCCGCCCGACTTCTTCGAGAGCCGTATAAACTTCCTGCTCGAAATTTGCCACCTGCGTTTCCGAAGCGATAATATCAACCGGCGCCAGCACGCCTTCATCAACCAATCTTTTATTATGTTCGAGCTGCTCTTTCGCATCGCGCACCGCGTCGCGCCGGACTTGCAGATTTCTCAAACTAAACGTCAGATCCCAATAAGCGCGTTGGACATTCGTGATAATTTCAATCGAACGTTGGCGAAACTGCGTGTCGGTTAAAGATAGATTGCGTTTGGCGATCTCGATTGTCCGGCGCGGTTGATCTATGACGCGACCGCGAATAAGCGGCTGCGCAATATTGAAATTAAAGGACGAATTATACTGCGGACTCAAAACCGAGAGCGGATTGCTCGAATTTACGCGCTGATTGCTGAAGTTCGCTTCATAATTCGTCCCGAATCTGCGCATACTTCCCTGAACTCCCGCATTGCCGACAATCGAATCCTGCGTAATGCTTCTGACGTTGCTGAAAACGCTGACATTCGGCGTGGTCGCCCGTTCATATTGCGTCGTGCCGAAAAAACGCGGCTCATAAAATCCGGTTGCCGCTCTTAAGTCAAACTCCGCGATTCGCACATTCTGCCGCGATACTTCGATGTCTTTGTTGTTTTCTAATGCCATAACTATCGCTTCCTTTAATGAAAGCGGTTTTTGCTGCATCAGATCAACGCCGATCAGACCGAGTTCGGGCAAGGCGCGTTCGTCCGATTGATATTCGGGCGCAATTTGCGGTACGCCTTTCAGATTTTCTGGCTGAACATTTTGTGTGTCATCTGCCGGAGTCGGTGTCGGAACAGCATCCTGAGCTTTGATTTCGGCTGCCGTAAAAGATAAAAATATGATTGCTAAACCGAATAAAGACTTATAAATATAATTTAATTGCCGGATCATAAAACCTCATTTTTAATAAGTAAGTAAGCACTTACTTATCTTTTAATTTTTCTCATTTTTCCGAGCCAATGTCAAACGAGTTAACGTAAAAACTGCGTGAACACGAATCCGCCCAAAATTAGAACCAAACCGCCGATTTCTGCGGCGATTAAACCATACATAAACCAGGTAGTTACGAAATTTCGCTCGGAGAAAATATTTTCCGTGCGGTTTAAGAAACCTTCCTTCATATAACCGACGACGGTCAGCACAAAATAGGCGAGCGGAAACGCGGCGATGACAATTTGCCAAAAGGGCGCAAACGGCGAAAATTCCAATAATTTGGCGATAACGAGCGACGCAAAACTGTAGAAAAACGAGGCGCGGTGCGCGATGTCAACATAGACGGGCGCACGATGTTCGGGCGAACTCATAATTTTGGCGTATTTCCAAACGCCTGTAATCATTCCGTTTAAGAGAAACAAACCCGCAAAAAGCAAAGAAATTTTTACCGCTAAAGTCATAATTTTTTCCTCAAATCCAGCGGCGAACCGTTTTTTTATAATCCAGATATTCCGCGCCGAATTTCTTTTCCAAATATCTTTCCTCGCGCAAGATCACGCCGTAAATCATTGCAATTAAAACCAAAACCAGAAACGGCAAAAACCAGATTGCATTAAAAATCAATGTTACGCCGAAATAAATCAAAATCATCGCCACGTAGATCGGATTGCGGCTGATAGAATAAATTCCGTCCGAAATAATCGCGTTGGTCGGTTTCCATGGTTCGATATTCGTCTTTGCTTTTTGCATTTTAATTTTTGCAACGAGAATAATTCCGAGTCCGAAAATTATTAACAAACTGCCGAAAATTCTTGCAAAAAGCAGATATTCCGCCGGAAAAATATAAAACGGTCGCAACCATTGCAGAATTCCGCCGAGAATTAATCCGCTCAAAAAAATAAGCGGCGGCGGCGCGACCACGCCGGGCGTGTCTTTTTTTGTTTTTTCCATAATTTTTTGAAAAAAGGTTTAACTTTTGAAACTTTCCTTTGCGATCTTTGCGTCTTTGCGTGAAACTTACCCTTATTTCACGCAAAGACGCAAAGATCGCAAAGACGTTTTCAAACTAAACCGGTTTGAAATTTCAATTTTCCGTTTCAATAAAAGCATCAACGCGCAAACCGAGCGGCAGTTTTTGACCGGGCGCGAGTTCGATTAAAATTTCGAGAATTTTCGTATCGACCTTTTCGGTCGGGCGTTCGGTTCGGAAATTTTTTCTGCCCAAAATTTGACCGATTTTCACGACTTTTCCCTGAAATTTTTTATCGCCGTAAGCGTCCGCCGTAACAAATGCGCCTTGATTTTCGCGCACTTTGGCAACATCCGTTTCGTCCAGATCAACCCGCACACGAAGAGCGGAAACGTCAGCGATCGAAACGATTCCCCTCGGATTTTCCGGCGAAACCGATTCGCCGTCTTTAAGGCGCTTTCGCAAGATCACGCCCGAAATCGGCGCACGAATAATCGTTTTATCGAGATTTGCCTGTGCCGTGCGCACACGCGCTTCGGCTTCGCGGATGAGTGCGTCGAATTCGTTTATCTGATTTTCCGCCAGCAGAATCGCGGCATCGGCTTTGCTGAGATCGTCTTTTCTGGCATTCGCATTAACGACATTGTATTTTTCGCGCATCGCATTCGATTGTTTTTGCGCCGTTTCCAAATCACGTTTTGCGCGTTCAAATTCTTCACGCGAAACATCGCCCGATTTAAAGAGTTTTTCGCGGCGCGTTAATTCGCGCTGTGCCTGTTCGACATTCGGCAGAGTTTGTTCGTAATTTTCAAAAGCCTCGCGGCGTTCTTCGGGACGCGCTCCGTTAAAAATCCGCGCTTTTTCGGCTTTCGCCTGCAAAAGCCGCGCGTTTGCCGTTTGTTCTTGCCGCCGCAGAGTTTCGATCTGCGTTTTTGCCGAAGTAATTTGCGCCGCGAAATCCGCGTTTTCCAAAACGGCGATCGTTTGCCCTTTTAAAACCTCGTCGCCTTCTTCGACTAAAACCTCTTTCAATTTGCCCGGAATTTCCGCGCCGACCTCGATCTCTTC
>CAYUGW010000249.1:0-6486 GCA_964444245.1 uncultured Blastocatellaceae bacterium
TAAAAAATCAATTTCCGGCGATTCTTTTTTCCAGATCGCGTTTCATTCTCGCCAATTCTATTTGTTTGACGACCAATTCATCGCGCAAAGCTATATCTTCGTTTTGTTCGGCATAGACCAATTCCTGACTGATTTCCAGAATTTTTTGCGAAATCGCCATCGCCCTTAAGGTCGCGACGCAGTTTTCGGCTTCGGTTAAAACTTCGTCAATCGCTTCGCCCGCATCGCGCGCCGGTTCGCTCATTAAGAGAACGGGAACGAAATCATTTGCGCCCGCGTCATCGCTCGTCAAATCGAGCAGATTTTCGCTCGAAAATTCCAGACCGTTTTTCCGGATTTCAAAAAGCGCACGAAAAACGCTTGCCGTCGAGAGAGTCTCGTAGTCAGTTTCTTCGATCTGCGGCAGAATTATCTCGCGCAATTCTTCGTCGTAGATCAGAAGTTCGAGCAAGTTCTGTTCGGCAACCGTCATTTTCGCTGCGGTTGCCCGCGCGACCTGCTGTTTGACGGTTTCCCTTTCAACGCGTGTTCCCGTTCTCACGGATTTCCATAAATCGCGCTTCAGAATCGAATCTTCGACGCGAAGAAAATTCATCGCCTGATCGAAAGATTCGCGTTTTTGGATCGGATTTCGGACAGCCGACAAAACGGGAATAATTTCCTCGATTGCCTCGGCTTTTCCGCGCGGAGAAGCGAGATTCCGAGTTCCCGAAATTTGCTCTAAAACAAATTGTAAGTAAGGAAAGGCTTGTCCTCTAAGATGATTGTAGCTTTCTGCGCCGTGTTCGCGGATGTAATCGTCCGGGTCTTGCCCGTCAGGCAGAATTAAAACCTTGATGTCGAAATCCGCAGTTATCAGCGTGTCAATAGCTCTTCGCGCCGCCTTTATTCCTGCACTGTCTCCATCATAATTTACAACTACGCGCTTAGCAAATCTGCCAAGCAATTTCGCCTGATTTTCCGTAAAAGCCGTCCCCAGACTCGCCGCCGTATTCTGAACGCCGAATTGATAAAGCGCGATTAAATCCAGATAACCTTCGACCAGAATCGCAAATTTTTTCTTGCGGATTTCCTCTTTATTCTGAAACAGCCCGTAGAGATGATCGCCTTTCGTATAGGCGGGAGTTTCGGGCGAATTGAGATATTTCGGCTCGCCTTTGCCTAAAATTCGCGCACCGAACGCAATCGGATTTCCGCTCAAATCCAAAACCGGAAACATTATCCGCCCGCGAAAACGGTCGTAAACGCGATTCTTTTCTTCATTAACCGAAACCAGACCGCTCGCTTCGATCAATTTTTCATCCGCGCTCTTTTCTTTCAATAAATTCAAAACCGCGTCCCAACTCTCCGGCGCAAAACCGATGCGGAATTTCTTTTGAGTTTCAACGGAAATATCGCGGCTCTCCAGATATTCCCGCGCTTCTCTCGAATGCGGATTATCGTCCTGCAGATGCGCTTCCCAAAATTCGAGCGCGTATTGATTGAGTTCGATAACTTCGTCGGCGATTTTTTTCTTTTCTTCGCGCCGCTTTTTATTTTTTTGGAAATTTTCGTCATTAACAGGTTCGGGCAGCGGAACGCCGGAAATTTCCGCCACCCTACGAATCGCTTCGGGAAACGACAAACCTTCGATTTCCATCAGAAAATTATAAGCCGTACCACCTTTCCCGCAGCCGAAACACTTATAAAAACCCTTCTGCGGATTGACCGAAAACGAAGGCGTTTTCTCCTGATGAAACGGACAACAACCCATCCAATTCGCGCCTTTTTTCTTGAGTTCTGCGTAAGGTTCAATAATCCGCACCAGATCAGCGCGGTTTTTCAGGTCTTCTATGAAATATTGGTCGTAAAGCATTTGTTTTTACAATTCAAAAGCTATTGTTTTTGGTTGCCGCACTTAATCCAACTTTAATTTTTGTGCAAGGGATTTGGGGGGAATCAACTTCTTCTGTTTCAGTACAGATTTCCAGACGATCTTTATCTAAATATCTAATTATGCTTCCTACGGATGTTGTTGGAGAAACTTTTTTAATAGTAATCCATTCATTAATTTCTTCAGCAAAAAATCGAAAATCTTTTTTAATTTTGTTGTTGCTGCCCGCATTAAGAGTTACTGTGTAAGTAACGTACTCGGAATAGACAGTTCCATCTTCGAATTTGTTTTGTTCCAACTTTGGCTGGCTGACTTCGATTATATTGGCTTTGACGGGATAACGCTTAAATTTTTTATACTTATCAGGTAAAATCGGAGTTCCGTAAATCTCCTTTTTCTCATCACTGACTTTGTAATAATAGAATTTATCCTCTGAAAAGTCATCGGTTAGCCCGACAGCCATTTCAGTAAATTTTTCCAACAAATTTTCGGGAACTAAATAATGTCTGTCTCCATATTTAACTTTGATCAGATTATTCCCCGCTGCGGACTTTTTATCGTTGGAAGAATTTTTTCGAGAAATAAATTCTACTGAATCCGTTTGGTTTTTCACATCTCCATAGTCAATGGAAGATAATGTATGATAATAATAACTTTTTACATAGCCGCCTTCCGAATTCCAAAATAATTCCAAATATCCGAGCATACTGTCGGAAGTATATATTCCTTCCCATTCATCATCAGTCGGGGTAAAACTTTTTATGAAATGATATTTGCCGATAGCTTCTTCTATATTATCTTTTGTGTATCTTCTGCCAAATTCATAACTTGAATAAAAATTATCAAAGCCTTTTGTGTCTTTATACCAATTTCTATTTTCGTAATTTTCCTGTCCGAAAATTATTTGAGAAATAAAAAGCAAAATAATAAAGATGAGAATGAAATTTTTTATTTTCACAGGAGTTCTCCTTTCAATACCTTCGCCAAAAAATGTTTGAAAATGTGAGATGAAATAGAGTGAAACGAGTTTTTTTAGTAGATTTATTTTTTGCACAAATATTTCAGCTAAAAACAATCTCGTTTCACTGGATATTTTATCACTTTTTATTTATTTTGAAACCTTTGGGTTAAAACTATTCCGGTTCGGCATCTTGCGATCATCAGTCAAGCTATTTTGACGCTTGAGCGGGCAGAATCACGATGCGTTCTGTTTCACGCTGGACGGAGAAAGGGGGCAGTTACCGGACGATAAGCCGCTTTTTGGCGACCGGATTGCCGTGGGGGAGAAATGTTGACACAGTTTCTTCGGACGCATTTATTTAATTCCAAGCACGAATATATTTTGGGCGGGGATGCGAGCGTCCGTGACCAAACCAGAGAGGCAAACGCACGGGATCGAACATTTTTTCTCCCGCGCGCTTGGGAAAAGCGGTCAAAGGATTGGAGCTTTTTGTCATTTCACTGATAAGCAGAATAGATGACAGATTCCAGATAAAAACTCGAAAAAAATCGACCAGTTATCCTCTATCATCTATTCCGAATTGAAAAACAATTCAAATAGAATTGATTGAGTGCTTATGAAGATTCGGCAAAAAAGTTAAAATCAACTATATCCTCATTTACAAATAAGACTCGAGGGGCAAATTGATAGCGTTTTGAAGCAATCGTTATAGTATATGTTTCGCCGGCGGGAATATTTTCAAAGCGGTAATAGCCGAATGTGCCGGTTGTAACCGTGCGGGTTTGCCCGTCTTGATTTGTCAGATTGACCTGTGCATTTTTCAATCCCTGCGAGCCGGCTAAAACCCGACCGCTGATCGAAACATTCGCAGAGGTCGGACCGAAAATTGTCACCGTTCCCGCCGAACTGTTCAGAATGATCGGGTTGGCTAAAGTATCGGCGGCAAGCCGGACGGTCGGTGAATCGGTAAATTCAATCGGCGTGTCGCCGCTGACTCCTTCATTAACCGTGAAATTAAGTTTCATTAGCTCGATATTCGGGGGAAATCCGACCAATCCGCCGAGAATGCGGTAAGCAGCGACACTAATCTCGCCGGGCGTGGCGGTATTGGCATTGACGGCGTTGTCCTGATTCAAGGTGGAAATCGAAGTCAGCGTCAATTTGCTCGCGTCATAGTTGACGGTAAACTGCACGGCAGTTGTATTTCCGTCGGAAGTCAGTGTCAGGGGAACACTTACCGCACCGTTTGAAGCGGTTACGGACGCGGCGGAAAGCTGTGCCGGCGCGGATGTTAAAGCCTTTAAATAATTGTTCGCCGAATCTTTTGAAACACGTGAATTATCAACGGTGAATAAATTTTCTTCCGTCGTTATTTTGCCGAAATTGCTCTGGTTAGACTGCGCCGGACCGCCGGCAAGCGTCAGCGGATGAATTCCGAGAATGTAGTTCATCAATTGCGTTTCATCCTGCTGAAGAAGCACCGTCGAACCGAGTTGTGAACGCGGTGCAACGGATGCCCGCTGCCATTCGCCGCCGTTTGCCGGTAGGGGATCGAGATTCAGCCGGATGCGCCGCAGAGCGATAAAATCAAGAATATTGACGCTGCCGTCGCCCGCGGAGCGCGGCGCGATATCGCCTTCGTAGTGAATAAAAGCGGTCGAAAAATCGGTATCTAATTGATTGGCATTGACGGTTTCGAGAAAAATACTCGTTTGCGCGAAAGTATAGCCCGCCAGAGTAACCGAAACCGTATAATTTTGATTCGCCGTCAGATTATTGAAAACGTAATTGCCGGAAGCATCGGTCGTCGCCGTTTGATTGCTCGCACCGGACAAAGTAACGGTCGCATTCGGCAATCCCTGCCCGCCGTTCGCGGTGCGTCCGCCTATTGAAACCGTGCCTTCGGCAATGATCGTCAGCGGAAAGGTATATGATTGAAAACAAGTATTCTGATCGGTGGTCGCAAATCTGATCTGGAAGGTTCCGCCCGTCGTCGGCGTTCCGCTGATATTTATTATATTGCCATTGACGGTTGCCGAAAGACCGTCGGGGAGCGCGAAACCGTTCTGGGCATTTGTCCCGTTGACGGTCAGATTATACGGCGAAGTTCCGCCGCTGACGATGAAATCCTGCGAATACGCCGCGCCGACCTGAGCATTCGGAAACACTGTCGGAGACAGAACGACCGGAGCGGGTTCGATCAGAACAAACGGTTCGCCGACAAAAATCGTGTCGCTGTTAATATCCCGAATCCACGGCGTAAAGGTTCCGCCATTAAGTCCGCTGAAAACATTCGAGCTTTGGTAATTGGCACCGTTTAAGACGGAATATTCCAGCTCGCCGGTCGCTCCGCTCGCGAAAATCCTTATCTCGCCGCTTTGCGCGCCGCTGCAATGCGGGCTGACCTGCGATGTCGTCAAGCCGAGTCCGGGCGGCGGATTTGTAATAATTGCCGTGCGCGTAACTGTTCGGTCGGTGCCGTCTTTAACGACAACCGTATAAGTTCCGGGTAATAATTCGACGAATGATCCCGTATTTTGAAAAGTCGTTCCGCCGTCAATCGAGTAACTCAAGCCGGACGAGCCGCCGAGTGCCGTAATGGTGATCGAGCCGGTATTTTCGTCTCTTTGCAGCGGCGGCGTGACGAAAACATCAACCGAAATCTTGCCCGCGCCGCCGGCTGTGAAAATTTCCTCGATCTCGCTCTGACTAAGCGCGTAATCGTAAAGCGTCGTTTCGTCAATAATGCCGTTAAAATTAAACCAACCCGTCATCCCGCCGATAAATCCGTCCGAAACGTATCCTGTGCCGAATTGATATTTGTTAAAGCCGGATGCCGATTGCGCGAAATTTAACGAGCCGATTTCTGCGCCGTCCAGATAAACGGTGCGCGTATTCGTCGTTCGCCTGTAAGTTACGGCGACGTGGTGAAAGGCGTTATCGTCCACACTGGTTTGACTCGTCGTAAATTGATTGTTCACGTTTTGAAACATCTGTACGCGAAGCTTCCCGTTCTGGTCAACGTAAATCGCCGGTGTTGCGCCGAATTGCGGCGTATCATACGGCTCGACATTGTGTTGCCGTCCGAGAATAACGCCTCTCGTCGCGGTTTTGAACCATAATTCGAGCGTGAAATCGTTTGACGGACTGAATGTTTCCGGCGGCACGGCAACAAAAGCGTTCGTCCCGTCAAATTTCCAGCCCGTGTTCACTTTGCCCTCGTCAAACTTGACGTTGCCGACAAATGTTCCGTCAGCTCTGCCGGTAAAATCTTCCGCATTTTTTTCCGCTTGCCACCAACTGTTGACCCCGTCGGGCAGATCGGCAAGATCGCTCTTTACGAAAATCGTGTAAAGACGCTTAACGCTTTCGCCGTTTGAGTAGTTTTTACTGATCTCGAATTTATATTTGCCGCCCGACAGCAGAGTTCCGGCGATCCTTGCCTGTCCGAAACCGTCGGTTTGCAGACTCGTTCCCAGAGGCAAATCACCGCCGGTTACCGAGTATGTATAATTTGCACAGCTTAAAACGATGATATGGCTTTCAACCGGCGCTGAATAACTCTCGCCGACATTTACATTTGTCGGTAAAGAAGGAAGAAAAGTGTCAACCGCAGCAGTTTTTCTGATCGTGAAAACTGCCGATTTTTCCT
>CAYUGW010000250.1:0-3706 GCA_964444245.1 uncultured Blastocatellaceae bacterium
TTCGACGGCTTGGCTTATCAAATCAATACATTTTCAGAGTTTTCAAACAGCTTCTCAAGGTATTTAAATTTCAACGAATAGCGGGCGCAAAGCTGTAGCCCTTCCTGACCTGAAATCTTTTTTAACTTGATTTGTAAACTCCATCTTCATTGATAGATGAAGTTAATCAAGACAAGTTAAAAATAATAACAGGTCGGGAAGGTCGGCTCTGCTGCCGCTCTTTCAGCTGCAAACTTTGTCTGTGACGCATTACATTTTCAACTGATTGACGGAAAGCGGTTTTACTATGTTTCGGAACTTATAAATGGTGTCGGAATTGAGCCGGGCGGTTGGATAAAGCATCAAAAAACAAAGTAATTTGATTTTAAATTAGTGATAAAATAGCAAAATGCAGGAAATTTTAACTGAAAATCAGACAATTTTATTGCCGCATCTTGCGGTCGAAACTTCCGAAGATGCAATCAGGATTGTGAATCGCTGGCTTCACAGAGAAGTCGGAATGGCTTTAAATGTTGACGCGGCGGAATTTAATCCGAAGACTTTTTGCTGGCATTTGTCCGTTAATTTGGCGTATGCTTCAATCGGGCGCATCGGTGTTGTCGGTGATATTTATATTCACGCCGGAACAGGCGAATTCATCGGTGTTCCAACGGTTGCCGAATTACAGAAACGTGCCGATGAACTCGCCGAAGCACGTGGAATTACGGAATGATCAAATGGTTTGCTCAAGAACATCCGGCTTCGTGTGTTGCCGCTTGTGTGCGGATGGTTTTAACGGCATTCGGGCAAGAATTTGAAGAAGTTACGATCCGAAGTTTATTAGGTAATCCGCGTTTTGGTTTGACTTTAACGCAAGCTACGCAAAAGATGCTCGAAAACGGAGTTATTGCCGAATGGCGCGGAGATTGGAGTTGTGATGATTTGCGGGATTGTTTACGCCAAGGAAATTTTCCGATTGTCGGCATCGAACGGAGATTTTTCGGTTATCCGAGCGCAACTCACGCGGTTGTTTTATTGGCTTTGGCTGCCGATAAAGTTCAGTATTTTGATTCTTTAACAGAAAATAAGCCTCAAATTACACACAGGGAAAACTTTGAATCTTCTTGGGAGAATGCCGGACGGGAAGTTTTAATTATTTCAAGCCCTTTACCGATTTAAGGTAATTAAATCAAACAAATTCTATAAATGCTGACAAACGAAAAAAAACTGGACGGGCGTTATCTCATCCGAAAAGAAATCGGGAGCGGCGGTTTCGGTGCGGTTTATCTGGCGGAAGATACGCGCTTCGGCGGCAATAATCGGGTGGCGATCAAAAAAATCGTCAGCACGAACCGGCAGATTACCGATTCTTTCCGGCAGGAAGCCGATCTTCTTTACAATCTGAGCCATCCGAATTTGCCCAAAGTTACAAATTGCTTTCAGGAAGACGGCGCGAGCTTTATCGTGATGGATTATATTACGGGCGAAGATTTAGCCGAAAAGCTCAAAAAAGGCGAGCGTTTTTCCGTCAGAGAAGTTTTGGAGATTGCCGATACGGTTTTGGACGCGCTCGAATATCTTCATTCGGCGGCGATCTTTCACCGCGATATTAAGCCGCACAATATCAAAATTGATGAAACGGGCAAGGTTTTTCTGCTCGATTTCGGTACGGCAAAAGGGACTTTTGACGAAGGCGCGATCACGAACAAACTCCAGCAGAGCGTCGTCGGCTACACGCCTTTTTACGCGCCGCTCGAACAGATTTTGCGCGTTGATACCAATTCCTATCTGCTTTTGCAGTCAACCGATTCGCCGCATCTCGAAGCCTTTTTGGATATGAAAACCGATGCGCGCAGCGATATTTACTCGCTTGGCGCGACCGTTTATCATCTTTTAACAAACTTTTCGCCCGAAAAAGCGACCGCGACCGTGCGCGCTCATTTGATCTGGTCGGGAAAACAAGAGCCTCTGCCCGATTGCCGGAGTTTGAATCCGCAAATTTCCGACGGTTTGGCAAAAATTCTCAAACGCGCGATGGAAATTTTGCCCGCCAATCGCTTTCAGACGGCAAAAGAATTGCGCGAAGCTCTGAAAAATCAAGGCGAAATGTTTGAAACAATCGGAACGGAAGACAAAACCGTGCAAATCGGCGCGGAACATATTCCGATTCAAAAGCCGAGCCGCGTACAAATTCCGGTCGGCGAAAATCCGATTTTGCAGACTCAGCCGAGCCGAAGCGGTGGCGTAACTTCCGAATCCGCGCCGCAAAAGAGCGTGCCGACAGAAACCGCTCTTTTTGTCGAATCTTCATCTGAGGAAAAAAGCGTGCCGACCGAATTTGCCGAAGACAGATCGGTTGTCGCGCCGGTCGAATCGTTTTTTCCGCCGGAAGTCAAAAGCGAAAAAAAATCCGGCGGAAAAATGTTTCTCTTTGCCGGTGCGGCGGTTTTGCTTTTTGTTTTGCTCGGATTGGGCGGTTTTGTCGCCGTCAAACAATTCAATCTTTTACCGAATGGAAAGGAAGAACCGAAAGCCGGAAAAGTTGGAAATAATTCAGCTTCTGAAACAAAACAAGAAGAAAATAATTCTGAAACCGTAACCTCAGTAAATACATCAATAAAACGTGCAATGACATATTCTCTGCTCGTCCAGAAAATGCGCGACGGTGCAAAATATCAAGAGCCTTTTGAATCGAGCGGACAGGAAATTTTCGAGAGCGGCTATCAATTCCAGCTGCGTTTTTCGCCGCCGGACGACGGGTTTTTATACGTTTTTGCCGAAGGTTTGAATGATAAAGGCGAGAAGATTTTCAATATAATTTTCCCGACTCCGGTCAGAAATGACGGCAAGGCAAATGTTTCGGCAAATAAAAAATACGAATCGGGCTGGAACGAATTCGACGGAAAAGCCGGGACGGAAAATTTTTGGATAATCTGGAACAAAGACAAAAATGATCTGCTGGAAAATTCACGCGAAAACGCTTTTTCGAGCGATGGCGGCGAATTAACCGATGCGGATTTGAAAAGCAGATTGAAAAATTATCTCGAAGAAGAAAAAAATAAAAAGGTAAAAGCCGAAAAAGAAACTGCCAAAAAACTCACGCAGATCAATTTTGAAGGCGATTCCGCCGTTTATTTAATCGAACTCGAACATCGCTAGAAAACCGTACCGCAGCCGGGACGGGCGGCGGTAAAAAGTTTTACTTTTCTTCGACCTTTTCCTTAACCTCTTCAGCCAAAAGGTTTTCGTGTTTGATGCTGACGCGCAAACGGCGATAAATACTCATCCATTGATTGGCAAGCCACGGAATCGCAAAAAAAGCGAGAATGTAGCCGCGCCAATCCGCGAACAATAATTGAAAGCCTGTAAGTATTAAAATAACAAGAGTTACCCAATGACTAAAGCAATATTCGCAGGTAAAAACATAAAAGAATTTGCGCTGAACAATTCTTTTGCAGTTTTGGCTTTTATCAACACAAATTTCGCGCCATTCGCTGAAAATTTCTTCCTGCGTAACCGTCCACGCAATCGAAGCGACAACGATTGACAAAATCACGAGCCAGTAAATTTCGGTTAAAATCGGCATCTATAGAAATAATATCATTTCAAATTTCAGATTTCAGATTTCAGATTTCAGAAACTCTGTATTTTTAATGATTTACAGACAATAAATGGCGCGAGTTTTTAAGTAAAAAGCGTATAATTTCTCTAATTTGGAATCTGAAAT
>CAYUGW010000250.1:3806-6466 GCA_964444245.1 uncultured Blastocatellaceae bacterium
AATTTGGAATCTGAAATCTGAAATCTGAAATCGCATCAGATTAATCGAACAATTCATCAACCGCCATTTTCCAATCCGGCAGAGCGGGTTCGGCATCGGCAATTTCGCCGCGCCGGAAGATTCGCGCTTCGTTCGGCGTTTCTTTATGAAAGGATTTGATCACGTCTTCGCTCAAAAGATCAACGTCCCAGACAATTTCGGTTCCGGCGGCAAAATAATCGGCGCGTTTGGCGGCAATCGCTTTTTCCGCTTTTTCACCGTAATCATTTTCGCTGCGAACTTCGACGGCAAAAATCGGCGCACCTTGCAAAAATTTCATTCCCGTTCGCTCACCGGTAAAAAAAGAAGCGTCCGGGCTGAATGATTTACGATTCGGCAAATTAACCAAAAATCCGACATTATCCGTGTATGCTCTGCCCGAAAAATTTTCCCGCTGATACATTTTCAAACTGATTGCGATATTAAACGCGGCGGTGCTTGGTTCATCTCCGGTGGACATAAATTCAACTATTTCTCCATTTACAATTTCCGCCTTACCTTCGGTTTGATAAAGTTTCTTGATTAAGTGTTCGGTTTTTGCGGTCGGTTTTTCCAATGTTAAAACAGCCATAGAAGTTCTCCGTGTTAAAGCAAATTTGCGATTTACAATCGCTGTTATTATTTTAGCAATCGCAAACCGCAAATCAAAAACGCCAGTAAATTTATCTTAAAATGCTTTTTAGCTGTATGACCTAAGTTTTCCGCAAATTCCTAAAAATACAAAGTTTCTTAAATTTGAAATATGAAATCCGGAATTTGAAATTGCATTATTGTTTTCCTTCCAAAAACGCCTTCAAACGTCTCGAACGCGACGGATGACGCAGCTTTCTCAAGGCTTTCGCTTCGATCTGGCGGATGCGTTCACGCGTTACGGCGAAATGCTGTCCGACTTCTTCCAAAGTATGTTCCGAGCCGGTATTTCCGAGTCCGAAGCGCATTTTGATAACTTTTTCCTCGCGCGGTGTAAGCGTCGCCAAAACTTCGTCGGTTATTTCTCTTAAATTGGAAAAAGTTACCGATTCCGCCGGATTCAAAATGGATTTGTCTTCGATAAAATCGCCGAGATGCGAATCTTCTTCTTCGCCGATCGGCGTTTCGAGCGAGATCGGTTCCTGCGCGATTTTTAGAACCTTTCGTACTTTTGAAACCGAAATATCCATTTTCTTCGCGATTTCTTCGCTCGAAGGTTCGCGTCCTAATTCCTGCACGAGCGCACGCGAAGTGCGAATCAATTTATTGATCGTTTCGATCATATGCACGGGAATTCGGATCGTTCGCGCCTGATCGGCAATCGCACGGGTGATCGCCTGACGAATCCACCAGGTCGCGTAGGTCGAGAATTTATAACCGCGCCGCCATTCGAATTTATCAACCGCCTTCATCAAACCGATGTTGCCTTCCTGAATTAAATCCAGAAATTGCAGACCGCGATTCGTGTATTTTTTAGCGATTGAAACAACCAGTCTAAGGTTTGCCTCGACGAGTTCGCGTTTCGCCTGTCCGGTTTCCTGTTCGCCGACCAGGATTTTTTGCAGCGAACGCTTGATTCGCGCATTTGAAAGATGATATCGGTCTTCGATTTCCGCGATAAATTTCTTTGCTTCTTCGGTTTTGCGGTTATATTCCTTCTTTTCTTCGGCGGTAAGTTTTTTGCCTTCCAGCATTTCTTCCGCTTTTCTGATGACGCGCTCGTTTTTTCTGATTTCGTCGGAAACCTTGCGAATCGCGTTAATTAAAAGCTGAATCGCGCGGTCGGTCAGTTCGAGCTGCTTGATTTCCTGCGCGACCTCGATGCGCGAACGCGCCACCAGCCGCCTTAAAACGGTCAGCTTTTTCGAGGTTTTGCCCTTCGATTTTTTCTGCTCGTCGCGCATTTTTTCCAGTGCGCTCAGAGCTTTCTTGTAATTTTCCTCGATATGCTCGATGCCTTCGAGCGTCCAGCGTAAGTATTCGTCAACCTTGTCTTCTTCGCCGCTGAGTTCGGCTTGTTCGGAAAATTTGACAATTTCACGAATGCTCGCTTTTCCGGCTTCGAGGTCTCTGCCGATTTGCAGAAGTCTTTCGACCGCAATGGGAGAGCGCGAGATTGATTTATGCGTCTTGATAATGCCGCGTTCAATGCGTTTGGCGATGACGACTTCGCCTTCGCGCGTGAGAAGCGGCACAACGCCCATCTCGCGCAGATAAAGTCTGACCGGATCGTTGGATTTATCGAGCGTTCCGGCGGAAAGGTCTAAATCGGGATCGTCTTCGTCTTCGTCCGCATCGTCGAGCGCAAGCTGTGCGGCTTGTTCGAGAAGAAGCTGGTCGGCATCCGCCACCGTAATGTTTGCGCCTTCGAGCCGGCTTAAAACATCTTCGATCTCATCGGGCGACATCATTTTGTTGGGAATTTCACGGTTCAGCACATCAAAACTCAAGAATTTCTTCTTCGAGCCGAGCGCGATCAACCGATCCATCAAATCTTCTTTCAAATCTTCTTTATCGTCGTATTCTGCCATATTTGTTAAATGAATTTTGATTAAATGTACTTCTAAATCGTTGTTTGTAAAATGTAATTAAACGCCCCTTAAGGTGAAAAAGTTTCAAACAAGACGAAATCGAACAATATATCAGTTTTT
>CAYUGW010000251.1:0-6458 GCA_964444245.1 uncultured Blastocatellaceae bacterium
AGATTCGTTTCCTGAAGAAAACTGAAAAATAAGGCGTACAAGTTTTGAGCGAAGATGAGTTTAAAGAAATGACAAACTTATAAATTCATTGAATTTGTTTCATTTCGTCAACCTTTGCCTGAATAAAAGATAGATGTTTTCTTTTTTCTTCTTGAACAATTTTTATGATTTCATCTTGACTTAGCTTCTCAGAATAAAGTTTTTGCAAGATAATTCTGTCTTCTTTATCTTTAATAATGTATTTAGTTAATGCGAAATTGACTGTTAAACGAGTTTCATACATAAAACTACCATAACCATCTTGATTGAACTCATTATGAAAATTAACAATTTGTATTTCATTTGGATAGTTTTTTAATTCCATAATTCTGTTTTTGGCATAATATGGAGCATTACTATATTCTCCAAGAACAGCAGTTCCATCAATAATTATGCGTGCATGATATTGAATATAAAATTTATCAAATTTTCTTAATTCACTAAATAAATCATTGGCTAAAGGCGTAATTGATTCATCAAAAGTTTTTAGAATTATTTCCTTGCTTCTCTGCATTTCAACCTTTTGCCCAACTGTTCTTATCTTTTTTTCCAGTAGAGCGATTTCTTTATCCAAATCATCAGGTTCTTCAATATTTTCACCTTTCGCCCCTCTAATCATTATATCAAGAGAATGAATTAAATTATTGGCAACATATTCTTTAAAAGGCTCAAGAATTCCAAAATCTGCTTGGCGTAGAACTGCGATATAATTTTCTTTATCGTTATCTTTAATAATGACGGGCGGAAACCCGTTTTGCATTAAAATGAAATTCATTAAAAGTCTTGCCATTCTTCCGTTTCCGTCATCGAAAGGATGAATCCGAATAAACTTATAATGGAATTCGGCAGCAAGAACAATCGGATTTGTTTCTTTCAAACCTTTCTTTTGTTGAAACCATTCAATTAATTCCTGCATTTTGGCAGGTGTTTCAATCGGTTCGGCAAAGTAAAATATTTCGCCTGTAACAGTTTCAACATGATTAGGTTCGGTTTTATATTCGCCGATATTGATGAGTCTTTTTGTCGGTGTTCCATCAGCAGTTTTTGCATCAATCCATTCGGGTTTTACCAAAATTAATTTATGCAGATGACGAATAAAGGTTTCGGTTAAAGGCGTTTGGTCTTTTATAACTTCAATAATTGTTTCGATTGCCTCGTTGTGTCCAGAAATTTCTTCGTGGTCTCTAATAGGTTTTCCGCCCGCCGTTAAACCGTATAGAAGCAACATTTTAGTTTCTCCGTATGTGTAAGAATTTCCTTCTAGTTTGTTTGAATGATAATTCCAATCGAGCCGGAATTTTTGCATAATTCGCGCTTCGGCTTCCGCGTCGAGCGGGCGCAACGCGTCTAATTCGGCTTTCAGATTTTCGGCTTTTTCCAGAACATTCATAGCTTTAAGCGTATTTTCGAGGTTTTTTTAAGCGATTGCAAGGTTTATTTTTTGCGTCCCAATTTCCGCGTTATCGCGCCGATAAATTGATTTAATTCTTTCACATTTAATAATTTCGCCATAATTAAAAACGCGATTCCGCCTAAGCCGATGGGGATGAAGACTTCTATCAGTTTGATCGTAAAACCCTGCACGCCGAGTTTTGAAGCGAGATATTGATAGCTGAAATAACAGACGGCGGACATAATTGCGGCGGCGGCGGCGATTTTCAGGAATGACGCGAAAATCGAAACGCCATTAATGCGGCGGATTTGCCGACGCATCATCAGGGCGAGCGCGAAGAAATTGACAAGCGCAACGCACGAGGTTGCCAGCGCGACTCCGATGTGTCCGTAGCCGTTCGGGTATTCGGGCGAAACGCCGTAGGTCGAGAATAAACCCATAAAGTAATAACAGGCGACGAAATTTACGGCAATCGAGCAAACGCCGATAATCATCGGGATTTTTGCGTTATCGAGCGCGTAAAAAGCGGGCGAGAGAACTTTGATCGCGGCATAGCCCGACAATCCGATTGCATAAGCACCGAGCGCGTAAGCCGTCATCGGAACGTCTGCAGCGGTAAATGCGCCGCGTTCGTAGATTAGGCGAATGATCGGTTCGCCCAAGACGACGAGTCCGCAGGCGGACGGAATCGTCAGCAATAGAACGAGTTTGATCGAATCGGACAGAGTGTTGCGAAATTCGCACAAATTTTCCTTGCTTGCCATTCGCGATAAAACCGGAATCGAAGCCGTGCCGATTGCCACGCCGAAAACTCCGATCGGAAACATCATCAGGCGAAACGCATAGCCGAGCCACGAAACGCCGCCTTCGATGCTGGTGACAAAATAGGTATTGACCAGAACATTGACCTGCACGGCGGAAGTTCCGATAATCGCCGGAGCCATCAGTCGCCCGACTTTTCGCACGCCTTCGTCGGCGAAACTCAAGACGGGAGAAAAACGAAAACCGATCTTCAGAAGCGACGGAACCTGCATCAAAAACTGCGATGCGCCGGCGATCAAAGTTCCGATTGACATTCCGATAATCGCCCATTGTGCGGCATCGGTCGGAGCGCCGCCAATTTCCGCGGTCGTCCAGCTGCCGCCGGAAAGCCAGAAAGCCAGACCGAGTCCGACAGAGATCGAAACGATATTGAAAACGGTCGAAGCCGAAGCCGGAATGCCGAAATTTCCCTTTGTATTCAAAACGCCCATCGCCAGCGCAGCCATCGCGACGAACAAAATATAGGGAAACATTATGCGCGTTAAAATTATGGTCAGCGCGGTTTGTTCGGGCGAAAATTCGTCGGCAAGCAATCCGACAATTTGCGGCGCAAAGATAATTCCCAAAAGCGTGATAACGCTTAAGACGACAATTAAACCATTCAGAACCAGACTCGCCAGTTTCCACGCTTCTTCTTCGCTTTTCAGGATTTGATAATCGGTAAAAACTTTGACGAATGCGGCGGAAAGCGCGCCTTCGGCAAAAAGATCGCGCAGGACGTTCGGAATCCGAAAGGCGACCTGAAACGCATCATTAAGAATGCCCGCGCCGAAAAAATTGGCAAAAATCATCTCGCGCACCAAACCCAAAGACCGCGAAATCATCACGGCAATCGAAACAACTCCGGCGGAACGGGCGACGCTCGTTTGCGTTGTCGTGGATTTTTCCTCAATTATTTCCTCCTGCCCGGCGGAAGGTTCGGCGAGTTCTTCCGGTGTTTCGGCAGGCGAATTTGTGTTTTCGATTTTGCTCATTGTTCTTCTGCGTTCCAAACGTAAAAGTTTGCAATTTTGCCGGACTATTTTCAAGTCGAAAAACAAAAAGGAAGCAAGAATTTTCCTGCTTCCTTTCATCGTAATTCATTTTAATTATTACGTGAAAAAGTTTTTGACAAACAAATACAAAACTTTTTCACATTTTTCACATTTGCACTTTTGAACTTTAATCAACCGTTCTCGTTCGTTGATTCGGATAAACAACCCGCGAAGTTGCCAGACGCGTATCAATCGGAATATGCGCGTAGCCCAGAGATTGCGCTCCGCCGAGAGTTCCCTGAACTAATGAAACGAACGAATTTTGGAAATTGCGGAAACCCGCTACTCCACCGCGCTGATTGAAAATTACAAACAGAATTTTGCCGTTGCGCGTCTGCATTTCTCCGGCAAGAGTGCTGACTCCGCCGTCTGTTCTGCCAAGAGTTCCGGTTTTGCCGACGACGCTTCCCGGCGCAAAAGTGCTGTGGAATCTGCCTTCGAGCGTTCCTTTATCAACTCCGGCGACCGGCATAATATCGGCAAATGTCATATTGTGTTTTGCCAGATCGTTTCGCAAAGAGCGAAGAAGATTCATCATTGCGCGGGGCGTGACGCGGTTGATGCCGAGTCCGCTTGAAGATGCCAGAATAAAATGTTCCGGCGCAACCTGTGCGTTTAAGTGTACGATTCTGGCAACCGCATAATGACCGCCGAGCATATCGCCGAGGCGTTCGGATAAAAAGTTGTTTGAATAGCAAAGCGTTGCTTTGACGATAGCGCGCATCGGCGCGGATTCGTGACTAAAGAGAAGTTTTGCGGTATTCGGAACGCTTTGAACATACATCGCGCCGCCGAATGAAACACTCGGAACTCCGGTAACTTGATTTAATCTGCCGGAATGAATCAGATAATTTCCCCACGAGCGGGCGGCTGCCGTCGAACGCTTGGTTGCATCCATCGTCGCAAAAAGCGTCGCTGCCGAACGCTGGACTGACGGACTGTAATTCATTACAAAATCACCGGCAATTACTAAATCGCCGGTAATGCTTCTGATTCCCAAACGATTTAATTCATTAGCAATCGAAACGCCGTGTTCGAAGGTAAATATCGGATCGCGTCCCGAAACATACAAATTTCCGTAAAGCGTGCCGGTCGAATTATCAACCTGCCCGTCCGTCCAGACATTGGTCGGGAAACGGTAATCGGGACCGAATGTTTTCAAAACCGCGTAAGCGGTGGCGATTTTTACATTTGAAGCCGGATTAAATGCTTGTTCCGAATTGTCGTCGAGAACGACATTTCCATCCAAACTCTCGATCAGAACACCTGAAAAACCCGGAATGGCGACATCTGCCAATACCGGAATCGAAGTTCTTCGCGCTGTCGGCATCGAACTTCCGGTCGGTTTAATCAAAGATGGTGCCGGAGTCGGTTTTGAATTTGGTGTAGTTGATCTGTTAGAAGTTGAATTTTCTTTGGCGTTATCAGGGACAATGACAATCGGCTGCAGTAAAGGTTTGGTGGCTTGTGCGACACCTGAAATTGGCATTAAACCAATCAACAATCCGAAGGCGATAAACAGCCGGAGGGCTTTGTTTTGGGTAATTCTATTCATATTTTTTTCGTCTTTTGTTTGTGAAACGGTAGGCTTCCCAATTGGTCTTTCTAAGGGACGCTATAAGAAGTATAACACAATAACCGTCACATTTTTCAAGCCCGGAAAATTTTTTTTGCTTTAGGCTTGCTCATCCGGCACTTTGGATGAAAAGTTTTTCTACTTGGATGCAAGCATTTAGAATTGCTTATGGATACAATCCTATTTGCTTATACTATAAAAACGCCGAAAAGGAAAGTTATTTTAGAAAATAATTTGAAAAAACACACTTTATTGCCGACAAAATTCACAAATTTATTGACAATAATTGATTGAAACCCTAATAATATTAAAAAGAAATTCAAACAGCTTTTGTGAAAAAAGAAAACCGGATCGTAACAATCGAGAATATAAAAAAAACTCACGCCGAAAGAAAAACGGAAATTCGCGCACGGCTCGGAGAATTTCAAGATATTTGGAAAACGGGAAGCGATGAACGTATCTGGGAAGAGATGGTTTTCTGCTTTTTTACGGGCGGCTGTTCGGCAAAAATGGGACTTCGCTCGATCGAAGCCGTCAGACCGCTTCTAAAAGACGGAACGCATTCCGAATTAACGCAGGCTTTGCTCGGACGGCACCGTTATCCGAACGCCCGCGCCGGATATATCGTCGCTTCGCGTGAATTTTTAACGGCGCATTGCGGAATGCGTCTGCGCAGAAAATTGGAAAGTTTTGAAAACGATCTGGAAAGACGCGATTGGCTCGTACGGGAAAAAGGCGTAAAAGGCTTGGGCTACAAGGAAGCCAGCCATTTTTTGCGAAACATAGGGCTGAAAGGATACGCGATTTTAGACAAGCACGTTTTGCGAAGTATGGCGGAACTGAAAATTATTTCCGATCCCAAGCCACCAAATACGCGTTTGAAGTATCTAACGGCTGAAAAAGCCTTAAAAAAACTTGCAAATCGGTTAGAGATTGATTTCGATGAACTGGATCTGGTTCTCTGGTCTATGAAAACGGGCGAGATCTTAAAGTGAAAAAGTTTAAAAAGTGAAAAAGTGAAAAAGTTTATAAATACGAAATTTATGTTTATTAAATATTTAGTAAACTTTCTATAAACAAACATAACGACAGGCTTAATTTGAAATCGTATTAAAGCGCAAATTCAATCAATATTAATTACAAAAAATTTATGTAAAAATTCGTAATCAGACGAAAAGGAGGAACATTGCTATGAGATTTAGAAGAAGTTTAATGGGTATTATTCAAATTCCTTTTCACAAAAAACGTCTGATTACATTACTTTGTTTGGCTGTTTTAACTTTGTCGGCAATTGTTTCGGCAAATGAGGATATTCATCAGACCGACACGGAAGACCCACGCGCCCTGATTAAAAAAGCCGGAAAACTAACACGAAAAGGCGAAATAGCGGAAGCCGAAACGATTTTGCGCCGCGTTTTGAAAATTACTCCGCAAGATTCCAAGACAAAACTCGAGCTTGCCCACAATTTGCTCAAGCAAAAAAAGCTGAATGAATCCTACCAACTGTCTTTTGAAGTCGCAAAAGCCGATCCCGAAAATTCGTATGCTTTTGCTATTTTAGGCGGAACTCTTTTATATTCGGGAGAATTTGAAA
>CAYUGW010000252.1:0-6432 GCA_964444245.1 uncultured Blastocatellaceae bacterium
AAAAAGTCGGAGCTAAGGAATTGGCTATTTTCACGCGCCAATTCTCCGTAATGATCGATGCCGGTTTGCCGCTCGTTTCGTGTATCGAAATTTTAGCCGAACAGCAATCGAATGTCTTTTTCAAAGACGTTCTGCATCAAGTTCGCCAGAGCGTCGAAGAAGGTTCGACGCTTGCCTCGGCACTCCAGAAACATCCGAAGGTTTTCGATTCGCTCTATACGCATATGGTCGAAGCCGGTGAGGCGGGCGGTGTTTTGGATTTAATTCTGCAGCGTCTTTCGACCTTGATCGAAAAAATGGTCAAATTGAAGCGCAGTATTGTTTCGGCTTCGATTTATCCGGCAGCGGTCGTTTTCGTCGCAATTGCGGCGGTCGCCGTCATTATGATTGTTGTTATTCCCCAATTTGAGCAAATCTTCTTAGGCTTGCTCGGACCGGGCGAAGCTCTCCCCTTGCCGACGCGAATCGTTATGGCAATCAGCGGTTTCGTCGCCGGTTGGGGCGGTTTGGTAACGCTTGCCGCAATCGTCGGCGCAGTTGTCGGGACAAAGTTTTATTACAAAACGCCAAAAGGGCGGCATCAAATTGATGCGATAGTCTTAAGACTTCCGATTTTCGGGGCGATTATCCGCAAAATCGCCGTTGCGCGTTTTTCAAGAATTTTGTCAACTCTTCTTTCTTCGGGTGTTCCGATTCTTCAATCATTGGAAATTACTGCCAAAACCGCAGGAAACGTCATTGTCGAAAATGCAATTCTGGCAGTTCGCGCCGGAGTCGAACGCGGCGAAAGTTTCGTCGAACCGCTGAAAGCAACAAAAGTTTTCCCCGAAATGGTCAGCCAAATGGTCGGAGTCGGTGAACAAACCGGAGCTTTAGACGCGATGCTCGGAAAGATCGCCGACTTTTACGAAGACGAAGTTGATGCGGCAATCGCCGATTTACTGGCAATGATCGAACCCGCGCTGATCGCCTTCTTAGGTGTAACTATCGGTTCTATCGTTATTGCCATGTATATGCCTTTGTTCAGCCTGATCGGCAAACTCGCCGGCGGCGCAAAATAACCTTAGTGGTATTTAATTCTTTCACTTTATGGTATTTAATTCGTTCGCTTGTGGTATTTAATTCGTTCACCCCCTGTTAAATAGCTTCAAGTGTTAGAATTAAACAACTTAGCGAAACTAAAAACAGATGCTGGCATGCAAATTTCCAGCATCTGTTTTGTTTTGGATGCTGGAAGTTTTTTAATTTATTTAATTCTTGCACCTTTTTTTATTTAATTCTTGCACTTTCTTTATTTAATTCTTGCACCCTTTTTTTAATCTACTTGGAGAAGCAATTACACTTCGCCAACTATTTATTTATATTTCGCCAACTTAACCCATTGTAAATAAAGATCTTTCTATATAACGAATTTATTTTTATAATGAAAATGGCTATTTATTTACAGTTCGCCATATTGTGGAATTACTTTTCGCCAAGTGTGCATCCATAAATTTCCATTTTGTTCACTCGTAAATTTCTTAGTTTTGTTTATTAAACACTCTTAGAAATAAGCACTAGTCGAATCTTTTATTTACTTCTTTAAATAAATTCTCAAATCTTGTTATTGTTTCATCATCAAAATCGCAATTTCATGTTTATCATTTTTACAAAGTTCTGAAGAATTGCGAAACAGTATTTTCAATTTTACAAATCCAAATCTTAGAAAATCTGCAGTATGGGGTTACCGTTTTATAGAAGGAAATAACTGGAAAGAAGTTTTAGAAAAAGTTATGTGGGAAGATCTTAATAAAGATGTTAGGATATTTGCCGAAAAACTTCTCAATGCTAATAAGAATGAAGTATGGAATTTTTAAGCGTGAAGGAATTAAATTCCGTTTTCTCAAAAGGTGCGAACAATCACATAAGAAGAGAAAAGGGAAAATAATTCTTGATGTAGTGTGTCTATGATGCTAATGTCTGATGAAGATCTTACAAGGTTTGTAAAATTTTCTATTACATACGTGTAGTTGATTGCGAAATCGCTAAAGAATGAATAAATTGTCCTAATGTATTCGGGAGTGGTTTCAAATTTAAAGAAAAACGTGTCTTTAGCAAAGACACGTTTTAAGGCAACAACTAGACAATAAAATAAGCAATCTGTGGGTGCTACTACATAATATATCGCGGATGTTAAGCTAGTCCGTTTGCACTATGAACCTGGGTTAATTAAATAACGTTAAGGTGGAGAAATAAAAAATTTGGTTCTTTCAATAGAAAAGTTGTCGAAGACTTTTGCTCAAAAAACTGCAGTAGATAATATCAATCTGTCGCTTTCCCAGGGCGAGATATTCGCTTTGTTGGGACCGAACGGATCGGGCAAATCAACACTGGTGAAAATGTTGACCGGCATTATTAAACCAACTTTGGGAGACGCTTTTATCTTAAATCAATCAATTGTCAGTAATACAGATGAAATCAAGAAACTAATTGGAGTACTTCCGGAAACACTCGGGCTTTTCGACGGTTTGAGCATCCGAGAACATTTATTGTTAGCCGGAAACATTTATGGTGTTCCGAGAGAGCAAACGGTTTACCGTACAGAACAGCTCCTTAAACACCTTGATTTATGGCACCTGAAAGATTCAAAAGTAGAAACGGCATCATTTGGTATGAAAAAAAAATGTGCATTGGCGATGGCTGTTCTGCATACTCCGAAAGTAATCTTTCTCGATGAACCGTTCGAAGGTATTGATCCGCTTTCGGTACGCAATATTAAAAACATTTGTCGTTTATTGAGTAAGGGTGGTACAACCGTTTTTATTACTTCTCATATTATCGATATTATGGAGAAGCTGGCGGACTCATTTGCTGTGATCTCCAACGGATGTCTGCAGTGTTATCTTAAAGTCAAAGATCTTTACGGTAAAGGAACCAGTATGGAAAAAATCTACCATGATTATATCGAGGACACATTAACCGGAGAAATGGATTGGTTAGAGAATTGACACTGGCGAAATATTTGGTTACAAACCAGTGGAGAGAACTTCTTTTTAAAAGATCATCCGGTTCTCTCGCCTTGATTTTCCTGGTGGCATTCCCTTTTGTTCTTTATAAGTACTGGATATTTTTACAAGAGGCAACTGAATCAATAGCTGGACTACAGGGTAAGTATGCTTTGTCAACTTTGTCAATCCTGTTCTTTTTGAACATGGTGTGTTGGTTTTTACCCGTCTGGAGTTCTCAACAACTCAGTTCACATCTGAAGACCACGAAATTTTTCCCTCTTAGTTTCAGGTCGTTGTATTTTGTCAAGTATATAACTTTTTTTCTGGTTCCCGCCGCTATTTTCCCCTCGATACTTTCGATTCTTTCATTTTACCCTGTATTTCATGAAGCAAATTTTTTATCAGCCGTCCTGTACTCGGTAGCCGTCATCATTTTTTCAATATCTGTTGACTTTGCTTTGGTAAATATCTTAAATCTACGTAATGGTCGCTTTCTATTGTTGGTAACGTTGATTTTGATTACGAGCGGGTTAATGCTTTTCAGCACTTCACTCACCGATGTCGCTGCCGGCGTAAATAGATTATTAACCTGTTTCCTCTCCACTTTTTTATTTACACAATCTGTTTTTTTAAATTTGTTCACAGCACTTTGTCTGATATTGATTGCCACCGCCTTAAGCGTCGGGAGTTTTAAGCTATTTTGGGAACAGGAAATAGCCAGCAACCGTTCATCCAGGAGAGTGCGAAATTTCCGGTTTTTCGAAGATTCGAGATTTTTTATCAGGTACGGTCTGCTTCTTCGACAAGACTTGAAGGTTCAAGTTCGAAGTTCTTTTGGTCCTTATCTGAGTGTTTTCATTACGATTTATTATGCCTATTTTTTGCTGGTTTCCAGTACTGACGCATATATGTCATTCAACATTTTTCTGGGTCTCATATTTATTCCCCAATTACAGATATTTTATAATTTTTTCGGTTTTGAGAAAGTCTCCTCGATTGAGCGTTATGCGTCTTTTCCGATAAAGCCGTCAGAATTAATAAAATTAAAGAATCTTGTAGCAATAATGTTGAGCATTATTATACTGGTTATTTTACTTCCGGTAATTTACCTGAAATTCAGTTTTGTGGTCGCGGTCGGCTTTTCCCTCAAATGGTGCCTGCTGACGATGGGCTATCTTGTCGGGGGAAACCTCCTGTCCATCTATTTACCATTTAGCCGTAGATATTCGGGAGGATTCCCAAATCAACTTTTGTTTAGCTATTCGGGTTTGATTCTGATTACGACTTGTATACTGATAATGATTGATTCGCTCAGCGAAAATAGTGTCATTAAGGCTAATTGGATCAATGCAGGTACTCTGGGTATCTATGCGTTATTTTACTTTATTTCACTGAGATGGAATGACCGATATCTGAACATTCAGTGGGAGAATATTCGAAAAGCTGTTGCCAGATGAAATAGCTCCCCTTTCATTTTAATACTGTATTTAATCTTGTTAGGGTGCAAGAATTAAATCACACGAATGTTCAGAAACGTGCAAAGTATAAGAAATAAGGGTGAAGGAATTAAATAACGTTAAGGGCAAAATAACCCTAACGTTCACTCGTAAATTTCCAAGTTGTTCACTCGTAAATTGCAAAAGTGTTCACCCGTAAATTTCCGATTGAATAAAACCAATATATACAACAAATAAGGTAAGTGATTAATAATCACTTACCTTATTTTTATTTTTAAAGAAAGAAAATTACGAATACACAGGGTGGAAATTTATGAGTGAACGTTAGGAAAATTAAAAAGATATGCCGGTGGATTTGCTTTCGCCGCGTATCTTTTCTATTTTGTAAGCAAATGGGAAAATCAAAAATCAAAAATCAAAAATCAAAACCGGAATTGCCGATCGTTTCGATTATTATGGGATCAACGTCCGATTGGGAAACGATGAAAAACGCCGCGGATATTTTGACGGAATTTAATGTTTCGCACGAAACACGAGTCGTTTCCGCGCACCGTACGCCGGATTTATTGTTCGAGTTTGCCAAAACTGCCGAACAGCGCGGCATCGAAGTCATCATTGCGGGCGCGGGCGGCGCGGCTCACTTACCCGGAATGTGCGCTTCGCAGACGGTTTTGCCCGTCCTCGGCGTTCCCGTTCAAAGCAAAGCCCTGTCGGGAATGGATTCGCTCCTTTCAATCGTCCAGATGCCCTTTGGCGTTCCGGTCGGAACTCTGGCAATCGGCGCGGCAGGCGCAAAAAACGCCGCACTTTTCGCCATTTCGATTCTTGCCAATTCGCGTCCTGATTTGAGAGAAAAACTTCACGAATTCAGAAAGAATCAAACAAACACGGTTTTAGAATCGGAATTGAAATAATGTTCAATCCGACAACGGTTAATTTTTTAAAGGTAAAATTCTATTCGACAGTTACCGATTTTGCCAGATTTCGCGGTTGATCAACGTCGCAGCCGCGGCGGACAGCGATGTGATAGGCGAGCAGCTGCAAAGGCACGATTGAAAGAATCGGCGAGAGCAAATCGGTCGTTTCGGGAACTTCGATGACGTGATCGGAAACAACCGAACTCATTTCGTCGCCTTCGGTCAAGATCGAAAGAATAATGCCGTCGCGCGATTTTACCTCGACGATATTCGAATGCGTTTTTTCATAGCGCAGTTCGCTTCCTTCGTTGCCTTCTTCACGCGTATTAATAATTACGACCGGCAGTTTTTCGTCAATCAGCGCGTTCGGACCGTGTTTCATCTCGCCCGCCGGATAACCTTCGGCGTGGATGTAGGAAATTTCCTTGAGCTTTAACGCGCCTTCCAGAGCAACCGGAAAATTGATTCCGCGCCCGAGATAAAGAAAATCCTGCGAACGGAAAAAATCTCTCGAAAGCTCTTCGATTGAATCGGCATCGCTTAAAAGATGTTCGATTTTTAAGGGCAGTTCGGCTAATTCCTGTGCGTGTTTTTTGGCTTCGTCGGGCGTTAATTCGCCGCGCAGCTGTCCGAGATAAAGTGCAAAAAGATAGAGCGCGATCATCTGCGATGTAAACGCCTTGGTCGAAGCCACACCGATTTCAGGTCCGGCGTGCGTCAGAATCGTGCCGTCGGCTTCGCGCGTGATCATCGAACCCTGCACGTTGCAGATCGCCAAAACCTTGCAGCCCGAAGCCTTTGCTTCGCGCATCGCGGCAATAGTGTCGGCAGTTTCGCCCGATTGCGAAATGACGATCAAAAGATCGGTGTCGCGCAAAACCGGATTGCGATAGCGAAATTCAGAAGCGTAATCAACCTCGACCGGAACTCTTGCAAGCTCTTCGAGCATATATTTTCCGGCGATTCCGGCGTGCCAGCTCGTGCCGCAGGCGGCGATTTTAATTGAAGTTATATTCTGAAAATCTTCTTCGGCGATATTCATCTCGTCGAGATAAACTTTTCCCGTATCGA
>CAYUGW010000253.1:0-6429 GCA_964444245.1 uncultured Blastocatellaceae bacterium
GAAGAACAGGAAATGTTCCTTGGTGAAGTGATGGCTGAACAATTGCAGAAAAATTATAGAATTATTAACGATGCAGAGGTTAATAGAATAGTCAGAGCAATCGGCAGCAAAATCATAAAACATTTACCGGCGACTAATATCGATTTCAAATTTTATGTTGTTGATCTGCCTGAAGTTAATGCTTTTATTACCGCCGGCGGAAGAATTTATGTGACGCGCAAATTAATTGCTTTTGTCCAAAATGAGGACGAACTTGCAGGCATAATCGCTCACGAACTCGGTCACGGAATTGTCAGGCACGGTGCCGTTGATATGAGCCGATACTTTAAAAAAATTCTCGGTGTCAATCAGGTCGGGGACAAAGAAGATATTTTTGAGAAATATAACCGACTCATTGATTTGTCGCGCACAAAACGAGTTACTGCTAGTGAAGGACACGAAAATAATCAGCAGTTGGAAGCGGATCGAATCGCTGTTTTTGCAATGACGGCTGCCGGGTATGACCCAAATGCTTTTACCTCCGCTTTTGACAGACTGACGGAATCCGAAGGAAAAACGGGAAACTGGTTCTCAGATGTTTTCGGTGCGACCAAACCTTCGCAAAAACGTTTAAGAGAAATTATCAATGCCGTAAAAACAGTTCCCGAAAATTGTCTGGACAAAAATACGGTCGCCACTGCAAAAGAATTTGAAGAATGGCAAACTGCGGTAATCAATTATTCGGAATTTCTCGGAAAAGAAAAAATAGCCGAGGTTTTTCGAAGAAATCCTTTAAGTCCCTATTTACGCGATGATATAAATCATCTGAAATTTAGTCAGGACGGCAGATATATTCTGGCTCAGGACGATTCGGGAATCTTCGTTATTCAAAAAGAACCCTTCAAGTTTCTTTTTAGAATTGAATCTCCGGAAGCAAGACAGGCGAAATTTTCGCCTGATTCGCAGTCGGTCATTTTTAATACCGATTCGATGCGGATAGAAAAATGGAGCATTGCCGGGCAAAAACCTATTTTGATCAGAGAAGTTTTTCTCAGAGATTCGTGTTTTCAGACGGCTTTATCTAATGACGGAAAAATGTTTGCCTGTTTTTCCCTGTTAAATAACTTTGACATTAAGATAAAGATGCTCAATGTAGAAACCAATAAAACCATTTTTGAGAAAGAAAATTTTTATCGCCCCGACCCGTTAGAACTTATTTATTTTGGATTTTTCAATATTAATAATGACGGCGAACTAAATCTTTTCCAAACAGAATTCTCACCTGACGGAAGATATTTTGTTGCCGGACGTGTGCTTAAATACTCGGTTCGTAACTTTAATTTGACATTGGGAATCAGAGGCAGAGCTGTAGTAAATGCCGGAGAATCAGGGATTCTCGGGTTTGATCTGGTAAAAAATGAGGAAATAAAATTAGGTAAAGACCTGCGCGAGATAATATCTTCGCCCTTTGCTTTTTATTCCAATGACAAGATCATCGGACAAAACAGTAAAGACTTGGAAAAATCGGGAATCTTTGACTTTCCTTCCGGGAAACAGCAAGAAAAATTCGCCTTACAAGGAGATTCGCTGACAAAAGCCGATAAAGGAAATTATGTTTTAGTCAGACCGATCAAGGTTGCTCCGGTCGGAGTTTATGATTTAGACCAAAAGAAGTTTGTTATTGCTAATAATACTCCCGCTTTTGATGTCTATGAAAATGTCTTTATATCTGAAAATAAAACAGGAATTATCGGACTTTACCGGTTAGATAACGATCAGTTGATCGGCGAAGTAAATCTTCCTGAAAGTCGTTTTGGCAGTTTGCGGACTGTTTCCGTTTCGCCCGATTTGAATTGGGTTGCTGTTTCCGATAAATCGCGCGGATCTGTCTGGAGTTTATATTCAGGTGAAAGATATTTTTATGTTCAGGGATTTCGCGGGGCGTTTTTTGATAGAGACGGAAAAGTCTATGCCGATTTTGCAAAAACCAAGGAAATGAAGCGACAAGTTGCCGTGATGGATTTGCGATCTAGGGAAATAGCCACGGGAAGAAATCTGGAAAGCCCTAATACAAGACAATTCGGAAAGTATCTTTTCACAATTATCGGAGAAGTAAAGCCTAAAAAAAGCGAGGATGAAACAAAAGAAAATCCGGCAGGTATGAGTGAGAATCCGGATGATTATTTCGTCGGGAAAAATGGTACAATGGAAGTCAGAGATATACGTTCAGGCGATTTGCTCTGGTCTAGAAAGTTTTCTGATGAAATGCCAGGACGTTATTTCAACGCGAGAAAAGATAACATTACTTTTGCCTGGAGATTAAAGAGTAATTTCGCCAAAGAAACCATTAATAAAGATGAAGCCCTTCGTAAAATGGTATCGGAAATGGGCATTAAAAGCGGAGATTATTTTGTTCAGGTCGTCGAGGCGGAAACAGGAAAAATTCTCGGACAAACTTTAATCGAAACAGGAGAAGGTTCTTTTCAAATAAGAAATTTTTCTGCCGATGGCGATTGGCTAGCCGTAACTGATTCGCGAAATCGGGTTTTATTTTACTCTCTTGCCGAAAACAAATTGAAGCATAGATTTTTTGGCAGCAATGTTACCGTAAGCAGTGAAAGTAATTTGGCAGCGATTGAAAATTTTGCCGGACAAATAGTAATTTATGATTTGCAGACGGCAGATAAGATCAATGAAATGAACTTTAAGACCGATGTTATTTTTGCCCAATTTGATAAATACGGGAAAAAATTATTTGTGCTGACTGCTGATCAAGAAAGTTTCATTTTTGAAGCGGCAAAGTTCGGCAAGGAAGCGAAGGTTGCCGCCAAGTAAAAATGCTAATATCGAGTTTTTTTTCTGATTACGATTTGCCCGGAGAATTAAGTCCTTTGATAAAGGCAGGAAACCCGAAAACTTGCAGGTGTTTTAAGATTTATTTACTTACAAGAAACCTTTTTTTTCTTCATCCGTAAAAGAGCGTATCAATTTCCGAATTTCAATTCAAAAAGGAGAATTTATATGCGCTTTTTACGGATTTTTTTGTATTCATTTTTCGCACTTTCCTTCATTTTTTCGATTTCCGCCTTTGCTCAAAATGCCCAGAAATATCTGCTCGTCTTAAATAAAAACGATGCAAATCTGACGATTCTCGATCCGTCGGATTTAAGGATTCTGGCAACCGTTCCGGTCGGAGATTCGCCGCACGAAGTCATCGCTTCGGCGGACGGAAAACTCGCTTTCGTTGCCAATTACGGCGCACAAACGCCCGGAAGTTCGCTCTCCGTCATTGATCTGGCGACGAAAAAAGAACTGCGCCGCGTTGATCTTTTGCCTTTGATGCGTCCGCACGGGATCATCGAAATCGGCGGGAAAATTTATTTTACGGCGGAAACGAATCGCGCCATCGCCCGTTTTGATCCGGCGACGAATAAGGTTGATTGGATGATGGGAACAGGGCAGAACGGTTCGCATATGGTCGTCGGCTCATCGGATCAAAAGCGTTTTTACACGGCGAATATCGGTTCGGATTCGGTGACGATGTTTGAATTTGCCAATATTCCGCCCGCCGGGTCGCAAATTACGCATATCGCTGTCGGCAAACAGCCCGAAGCGATTGATCTTTCGCCGGACGGCACGGAAGTTTGGGTCGGGTTGAATGCCGAAGGCGCGATTGATATTGTTGACACGGCGACCAAAAAATTCAAGGAAAAAATCAAACTCGGCGCGCGTCCCTATCGCGTCAAATTTACGCCCGACGGCAAATACGTTTATTCGACACTTCCCGATACAAAAGAACTCGTCGTAACGGACGCGGCGACGCGCAAGGAATTAAGAAGAATAAAACTCGAAAGCGTGCCACTCGGAATCGTCTTTTCCAAGGATTCGAAATTTGCTTTTGTTACGGCGATGCAGGAAGATTTTGTTTTGAAAATTGATCTCGAAAAAGCCGAAGTCGTCGGCAAAGCGACAACCGGAAAAGTGCCGGACGGCGTTACTCTGGTCGGAATGTAAAAACAAAATAGCCGCAAAAAAGCACAGAAAACGCAAAAGTGTTTAATACCAAGTTGCCTAAATAAAATTAAAAAAACTTATCCGTTAAGCAGGCGGTTTCTGACCGCCGATCTCGATTTTATCAAACACCGGCGGTCAGAGACCGCCTGCTTAACGATTATCATTTTTTTTTGCACAACTTGGTATAATTCTTATTTTTGCGAATTTTGTGCTTTTTTGCGGCTAATTAAACAAAAGTTAGTTTATTTATCTTCCGGTAAAGCCTTCGTATTTCCGCGTTCGAGCTTGCCGAAAATGCTCGAAGGCAACCATTCGGGCATTTTTTCCATTTCGGAAATCCGCCAGCCTAAAACGCCCATCACTTCGGCGACGGTTTCCGCGCCTTCCCAAACCCAATCTTCCTGAACAGTGTCGCCGGGCTGATGATAATTGACCTTTTCCCATTCCTTCATACGCTTCATTGCTGCTTGAATGTCGCCTTCGGGCGCACCCATCAGCATCAGCGCGGGAATGCCGCGTTCGACGAACGAATAATGATCCGAACGATAGAAGATTTTTTCGTCCGGCACCGGATCGGGAACTAATTTTATGCCTAAAGAATTTGAAACTTCTCCCAACATCGCGCCTAAGGTAGAATGCTCCGCGCCGTAACCGACCATTGTTTTAACGGGCGCATAGACTTCCGTGCCGACACCGTCGAGATTTAAATTTGCGGCAATTTTTTTAATATCCCAGGTCGGCTTTTTCGCCCAGTATTTCGAGCCGTAAAGACCGTATTCTTCGCCGGTTACTGCTAAGAAAATCATCGAGCGTTTCGGTTTCATCTTTGAATACGCTTCCGCGACGGCGAGCATTTCGGCAGTTCCGAGCGCATTGTCCGCCGCGCCGTAATATATTTTATCGCCTTCTTTGCCGTAAGCATCGTAATGCGCTGTAAACAGAACGGCTTCTTCCTTTAATTTCGGGTCCGAGCCTTCGATATAGCCGACGACATTGCTGGAATTGCCTTTTGTGGATTTATATTTGGCAACCAATTTTGCCTTTTGATTGAGTTTGAAAGGTTTGAAATCATTGCTTTCAGATTGAGTCAGCGCATCCTTTAAGGTTACATCGGATTTGGCAAAGAGTTTTTCCGCCGCTTTTTCTCCGACATAGACGAACGGCGGAACGAATGCCGGATAACCTTCTTCATCAGGCATTGAGATTTGGCGGCGGCTGAAATAGCTGATCATCTCGTCCGGCGGATTGTCTTCGCGTCCGTGTCCGACATAAACGATTGCCGCCGCGCCTTTTCGGATAAGTTCGCCGACAAAGAGCATCTGAGCATTTTGGTTTTTCCAAGCATCTTTCGGAATATTGGCAGGCGGACCTTCGAGCATTACGACGATTTTTCCGCGCACATCAATTCCTTTTAGATCATTGCGTTTGATCGAATCGGCAACAATTCCGTAAGCAACAAAAACCATATCGCCGCTCACATCTTTATTGCCGCTATTCATCGGCAGAATCCCGAAATCGGTTCCGTGCTGAAGTTTTTCTTCACCTATTTGAAAGGACGTTTCCGGCGTAGATACGGTTTCCTTAAACTCGACTTTTTGCAAATAAGAACCTTTATCGCCGAGCGGTTTCAGACCGAATTTTTTGAAGCGGTCGGCAATCCAGTTTGCCGCCCTGTCGCCGCCGGGCTGCATTGTTCCGCGTCCTTCCATTTCCTTTGAAGAAAGCGCGACGGTCGCTTCTTTGATCGAAGCAACCGTAATTTTATCAATTATTTCCTTTTCAGATGCGGAAAGCGTAGCGGTAGCAGGCGCGACCGCTTGAGCAAACATTTGCCCGAAAAGCATTAAACCGATCAGCACAGCGGTCAGAGATTTTCGCCACTCTGCCGCAGTTTTTTTATAGTTCATAAATGTTTGATTATTTCCTCGTAAAAATTCGGGGTTTTGTAATTTAATACTCTGTAATTTAAGTTTACTGATAATTTCAAATTTCAGATTTCAAATTTCAAATTAAGAGTGTTTTTTGATAATAACCAAGATTGAAAATGTTAAAAAACTTAAATTACAAAGTATTAAAATAGATTCACTTAAAAGCTGAACGGTTGTCAATCAAAAAAGCCTTTCAAAATTGTACCGCCGTCCGTCCCGGCGGCTGTCGCGGAGTGCGCACGCACTCCGCTTTTCGCTTTTCGTCTAATTATCCGGAATATTTAAACAGAGATGCCGCCAAGACAGCCGCCGGGACGGACGGCGGTACTTTTGATTTAAAAAATCACATCCGGCGGATATTCGGGAATCGGCTCGGGCGGTGTCTTGATGGGTTCCGGTTCGGGAATCGGATCGGTTACGGGATACGGAGTCGGTTCATCCGGCGGTTTCGGCGCGGGCGGATCGTTCGGATCGTTCGGATTATTCGGTTTATCCGGTTCTTTAACCG
>CAYUGW010000254.1:0-6355 GCA_964444245.1 uncultured Blastocatellaceae bacterium
TTCAGCCGAAAATTGAGGATAATTGAAATCGCTTTTAGTGTAAAATAAAAACTTGTGTTTCATCTGTGAAACACGTTATAATTGTTCACGGAGAAATTTAAAGCAGGTCCGACAAATCTATGAAAATAATCATTCAAGCCAAACAAGCGGGCAGAAAACACGCCCTTTTTGAAAAAAGGGAAATCGAGATTGCCGGGATCGGCAATAATCCGACACTCGAAAATTTGATCAAAGCCGTCGTCAAAGAGCAGTTCGAAGAATTTAATGCGAAACCGTTTGAAAAAAACTTGCTTGAGTTTCTTTCAAAAAGCGAAATTTCAGACCGAGCCGCGAACGGAAAAGTAGGTTTTGCAGCCATTTACAACGAAAATAAAGCCGATCTCGAACAGGCACAGGAAACCGCAATTTTATCATTTAACGACGGACTTTTCTGCGTTTTTGCGAATGACGAAGAAATAAAAAATCTGTCGGACGAAATACAAATCGAAGATTCAACCGTTTTCACATTCATTCGCCTGACATTTCTTGCCGGAAGTTACTGGTAAATTTTAAATACCAAAACACTTAAATCTTAAAACAAATCGAAAATTCAAAAATTTTATGGACATTGCAGAACTGTTGAAAAAATACGAAACGCCCGATCCCGTAAAGCGATTTGCTTCAGAACTTAATGAAGTGTATGAAGAAAAGAAATCGCATAAATTGCTGACAAGAGAAACTGCCGAAATCGGTTTATATGTGATAAACCGGCACGTAGGTTGGGAAGTTCTTAAAAATAATTGGGCGGTAATTCAGCCGATTTCAGAAGGCAGCAAACGCTTTAAGAAACTCAAAGAATCGATTCCCGAAGAAGGTTTCAAAAGCGAAGAATTAAAAAATCTGCTCATTTATTTTTTCGGGGCGGAAAAAGCCGAATATGTTGCTTATGCGTGGGATCGGATTCCTTTTCAGATGTATCAGACTGGTTATGCACGCCGTTCGTTTCGTGCGCCGAACGACCGCGAGCTGTATTTTGCCAATCAACTCGATTTTCTCATCAACGCGATTCCGCAAGTGTTTTCCTTTACATATTATCCGAAAAATAAACGCGTTTTTTATGATCTGAGCGTTTCCGAACAAATCAAATACAGCTTTTATTTTCAGCAAAGTTCGTTGTTTCAATTGTGGTCAGCCGCGCTCGATCTCGGCGACGAAAAAGTTTTCCGGCAGATGGAAGACATAATTTTTAACAAAGACGAGATCGGCAAAGTAACGCGCGATACTATCAAAGCACTATTGAACAGCGAAAACCGTGAGGCTTGGCAATTGGTCGAAAAATTGCTTTTAGCGGCGCAGCGTCAAGAAGGTTTGCGCCAGACGATTCTCGAAGCGTTGGACGAAACGAGCGTCGGCGCATTGAAATATATGCTCAAAGTCATTATTAAACATAAGTTGGCGCGTTTTTCGTCAGTCGTTCGCGCGGTCGATGTTTGGGCGGGTTTCGGTTGGGAAAGCGAGCGCGAAAAGACGGTTAATATGTTTCTGGAAAAAGCGTCGGAATATCTGGAAAATCCCGAAAAAATTCCCGATGCGGTCAAAAGCAGAAATAATTCCGACGTTTATATGTCGCTCTGGGCGCAAGGCGTTTACGACATGGAAAAATGTGCGCCTTTTTTGTATGAACTGTGCGAAAAGGGAAATTCGGAAAAACGCGCTCTGGCTTTGAAATTTGCGGTTGAAACTCGATATTCGAAAATACAAATGCCTTTATATTTCAAGGCTTTAGACGAATCCGATCTGATGGTTTTGGCTTGGGCTTTAACGGGGTTGCTGACGGTTTTTCAAGGCGATGCGGACAAATATCAGGAACAATATCCCGGACTTTTTGAAAAACTTCATCGAATAATCGAAATAATCGAAACAAAGGAAAAAACTTTTCCGGGCAAGATTTTCGCCTGGACGAATATTATTTTCCGGCGCAATGATGCGTTGTCTTTGATGATTGATCTGATCGGCACCGATAACGAACGGCTCGACGCGGTTTTGCAGTATTTTGGTGAAATGAACGTAAATTTGCGCGAAAAACTGACGCGGCAGATTATGAAGGAATTTGCTTCGTTTCGTTGGGAAATAAAAACGAATCTGCCGCCTTTAACTGATTTTCAGCGTGAATTCGCTTTTAAGATCATCTCCGACCGCGGCGAATTTATGGTCAATTCCGCTTTTTGTGCGCTGAAAAAAGAGAAATTTTCCGCGACGGAAATTGCCGGACTGGAAAATCTTTTAAAGCGCAAAAGCGCGGATTTTCGCGGAAAAATTATCAAACTTCTTTTGTTTCAGGACGAAAACAATTTAAATACGGCGACCGAAAATTTGCTTCAAAACGGAAACGCCGAACAGAGGCTTGCCGCGCTCGATATTCTTTTGCAGTTGAAAAAGAAAAATCGAACGAATCAGGCTTCGGAAAAACTGATCGCGGATTTTGCAAAAACGGGGAAAATTTCGGCAAAAGAAGAAATTCTGCTTGAACAATTAACCGAAAATGCAGAAAACAAACAAGACGTTTCCGCCGAAAACGGTTACGCGCTTTTTGACGTTTCAAAGAGCGTTTCGCCCATCATCGAACCGCAAATAAATCCCGAAAATATCTATGAAAAGCGTTTGGCGAAAAACGAATACGGTTTTTCCGTTCCGCTTCCAAAAATAAAAAGCGAACTCGAAAAGCTCGGCAAAATCTATCTCGAAAACAAGGATTTTGAATACGAAATCGAAAATTGGGACGGCTCGATGCAGAGCGTTCTTTTGGGAAATACTTTTAGCAATAAAAGACATAACGCCGTGTTTAAGTCAAAACGCGAAGATTTTGAAAATTATCCGCTGTTTGAAGTTTGGGAAAAATGGTTTTTAGATTCGGGTTTGGACGCGGCAGATTTGGAAATAATCGGTTTGACGACACAGCCGAAAGTAGAGAATTTAGTTCCGTTTTACGGCGATTTGATGCCAAAAGAATTTCATAGTTTTTACTACTACAACAATCCGATGTTTTTGGTTATAAACGCGCTTCGCGGAGCATTTTCGTTTGTTGAGAAAAATGAATTTATGCTCGGTGGTGCGGCGCGTTTATTCGCTTCTTTAGAAGAAAAGGTTCTCAAGTCAAAACCAAAGGAAAATCAATATTATTACGGTAATTACGGCAATGGTTGGCAGAGTAATAATATGTATCATACGTTTTATAATGTGATTGATGTCGCCGAAATCGAAGATCGTTTTATCAAAGAATTATGGAATTTAGCGCATTGGCGGCAATTTTCGGGCAGGGAAGAAAATGTCAAACACAGCTTTCCGCCGCTAATCATTTTCTGCCGCGCTTTTGAGCTTAAATTGATCGGCGAAGACGAATTTTTGCGTGGCTTGATGACGGATGAAAATTTGCGGATTTTATCCGTCAAAAAATTCAAAGAAAAAGATTTCGATTATTTCCGGAAATTTCCGTTTCTCAGAGCGATGTTTGAAAATGTGCGCGAACATATTCTCGACATCGAATTAAAACGCGGCGATACGGCGACTTCCGTAACAAGTTTTGCGGCAAACCTGCAAACGATTTACGGCGCAAAACGCTTTGTCGAAATTTTAAAGGGTTTGGGCAAAACGCCGCTAAATCGCGGATATTATTACTATTACGGGAATGACGAAGTAAACCGTCAGCGCAGTTTCAGCCGTTTGCTGAAAAATTGTTTTCCGCTCGAAAGCGACACGCAAAAGGAATTTGACGCGCTTATCAAAGAAGCGAAAATTACCGAAAAACAGCTGATCGAGTCGGCAGTTTACGCGCCGCAATGGCAGAAATTCATCAGCGCGTTTCTGGACTGGAAAGGTTTGGATTCAGCGGTTTGGTGGATGCACGCGCACACGAAAATTTCCGGTTACAGGGAAATAAACGCCGAAGCCGAAAGCGAAATTGCCAAATATTCGGCGGTTGATTTGCAGGACTTTAAAGACGGCGCAGTTGATAAAGATTGGTTTTTGAGCGCGTTTAAAGAAATCGGAAAGCAGCGTTGGGAAACGCTCTACGATGCGGCAAAATACATCAGCGACGGCAACGGACATCGCCGCGCGCGGCTTTATGCGGACGTGCTTTCGGGAAAGACGAAAATCAAGGAAATTACACAAAAAGTCAAAGAAAAGCGCGATCAGGATTTTTTGAGAATGTACGGACTCGCGCCCTTGAGCAAAACAAATGCGGAGAAAGACATCTTAAATCGTTATATTTATCTCGAAAAATTCAAAAAAGAAAGCCGCCAGTTCGGCGCACAAAAACAAACGAGTGAAGCCCTTGCCGTGCGTATCGCGCTCGAAAATCTGGCGCGAAACGCCGGCTACGCCGATCCGCTTCGATTGAGTTGGGCGATGGAAACTAAACAAGTTCGCGAAATTTTAGAAAATGAAACCGAGGTAATTTTTGACGATCTGACTGTAAAACTCGTCATCAGCACAGACGGAAAAGCCGAAGTTATTGCAAATAAGGGCGATAAAGTTTTAAAATCCGTTCCGCCGAAATATAAGAAAGACAAGCGAATCATCGAATTAAACAATTACAAAAAAATCCTGCGCGAACAATACAGCCGTTCGCGCAAGGGTTTGGAAGATGCGATGGTGCGCGGCGATGAATTTGAGTTTGAGGAATTGAAAACGCTTCATTCGCATCCCGTAATTTCCAAACATCTTGAAAAACTCGTTTTTATTTCGGGCAAAAATCACGGATTTTTCACAGACAGCAAATTGATTTCGGCAAAAGAAAAGCACTTTCAACTTGATGAAAACGACAAAATTCGCATCGCGCATTGCGTTGATCTTTTTGAGACAGGCGAATGGTCTGAATATCAAAGATTTTGCTTTGACGCGCAGTTAAAACAACCCTTTAAACAGATTTTCCGGGAATTTTACGCGCCGACCGAAGACGAATTAAAGGAAAAATCGATCTCGCGCCGCTACACCGGACATCAGGTTCAGCCGAAAAAAACGGTCGCGCTTTTGAAAACGCGCGGCTGGAAGGCGGATTATGAGGAAGGCTTGCAGAAAGTCTTTCATAAAGAAGGATTTACGGCAAAAATGTACGCACTTGCCGATTGGTTTTCGCCCGCCGAAGTCGAAAGCCCGACGCTCGAAACGGTTGAATTTCACAATTTGAAAGATTATAAAAACGTGCCGTTTACGGAAATAAACCCGCGAATTTTCAGCGAAGTGATGCGCGACATTGATCTGGTCGTCAGCGTCGCACACGCCGGCGGAGTTGACCCGGAAGCAAGTCATTCGACGATTGAAATGCGGAGCGTTTTGCTAAAGGAAACCCTGCGTTTATTCAAATTAGAGAACGTCGAAATAAAAGGAAATCACGCGAAAATTGTCGGCAAAACGGGCGATTACAGCATTCATCTCGGAAGTGCAATTGTCCACAAAATTCCCGGAAAATATATTTCTATTTTGCCGGTTCATTCGCATCAGCGCGGCAGAATTTTCCTGCCGTTTGCCGACGACGATCCGAAATCGGCAGAGGTTATATCGAAAGTTCTTTTGCTCGCAAGAGACAGCGAGATTCAAGACCCGACGATTCTGCGGCAGTTGGCATAATATTTTTTAAACACATAGAAACATAGAAACACAAAGAATTAGATGCTGTAAATAAGCACGTGCGGGAAGTTTTATAAATTGCCTCCAACTTTAGTTGGAGGTCAGCTTTGGCTGGTTTTTCAAGTCGTCCTCCAACTAATGGTGTTTGATTAATAAATACCGTAAAAAGAGTTAATTCGACTAAGGAGCGAAGCGGACTGGAGCGCAATCCGTCCCGGTTGCAATGAGCGCGTGAGCGCGAACATAACTTTGATTACAATAAACTTCGATTGAGTACAAACGCTTTTCCGCTGCTCACGCAGTGGTTGCAACCGGGACGGATTGCGCTCCAGTCCGCTTCGCGATTTTTTACGGTTTTATTTAATCAAAGAACATTAGTTGGAGGCAATTTATTTCGCACGGATTATTTACAGTAACTAGAATTATAAGATTTTCTCTGTGTTCTATGTTTCTATGTGTTTAAAAAATATCAACTTTCCGGTGCTTGCAATCCGCTTAAAATGAATGTTCTCAGCTCTCTGAACGACAGATTTTCGCGGGTTATCAAAGCCGTGCGAAAATCCAGCGCGAGAAATCTTTCATTGTAAATCCGCACAACATTGAAATCGGTTTTCTTCTTATTCTTCAGACTTTCGAGATAAATTTTGGGGAAATCGGCAAGTGTTTTTTCTCTGCCTAATTCAAAAACTTCGATCTCGACCGGCGTAAAATCGCCGCGTTTCGAGACAAAAACGTGATTTCCGGTTTC
>CAYUGW010000255.1:0-6352 GCA_964444245.1 uncultured Blastocatellaceae bacterium
ACGCAATTTTAAGTAATTTTTTCTTAACGCAAAGGCGCGAAGGCGCAGAGGCGCAAAGGGAAGAAAAAATTTTATAACCATTTTTTTGATGAAACATAAATTGAAACAAAAACCTGTCTTTAGATTTAACAGCAATAAAAAAACTTTGCGCCTCTGCGCCTCTGCGCCTTTGCGTTAAAAAATACTATGAAAACGATGTTGGCAGTTTCAGTAATTTTGATCGGTTTTGCCGGAGTGTTTTTTTTGAGCGGATTTATCGAAAAAAACCGTCCGCCGATGCCGGTCGGCTATGAAGACGATGATCTGGTTTTTCAGGGAGCGCGTCTTAAGGATTTCTCGCTCGGCTTGAACGGTTTGATCGCCGATTGGTATTGGATGCAGTCTTTGCAATATCTCGGCGGAAAGTTTGCACAAAAACCCGACGCGAAAATAAATGTCAACGATCTGCGGGAATTTAATCCGAAATTGCTTTACCCTTTGCTTGATAATGCGGTGAGTTTCGATCCGCATTATTTCGGTGTTTACGAATACGGGGCGGTCGTGCTGCCGGCGATCGATCCGGCTCTGGCGGTAAAAATCGTCGAAAAAGGAATCGAAAACAATCCGAAAGAATGGCGGCTTTACAATCATCTCGGCTATATTTACTGGACGCAAAAAGATTATAAACGCGCCGCCGCCGCTTACGAAAACGCCGCCGGAATCGAAGGCGCATCGCCTTTGATGAAAACGATGGCGGCAAAAATGCAGACCGAAGGCGGAAGCCGCGAAACGGCTCGCGCGATTTATTCGCAAATGTTTGAAGAAGCACAAGATACAAAAACAAGGCAAACTGCCGAAATTCAACTTTTAAAACTCGATGCGCTCGATGAATTAGAAGCAATTAATTCGGTTTTGCAAAGTTTCAAACAAAAAAACAATCGATGCGCCAATGATCTGCGCGAGATTCTGCCGCTTCTGGCAAATGTAAAACTTCCCGCCGATAAAGATTTTCGGATCGATAATAATAAAAATCCGGTTGATCCGGGCGGCGCGGCTTATATTTTGAACAAGGAAAACTGCGCGGCGCAGCTTGATAAAGATAAAACATCATTGCCTTTGGATTAAAACAGATTTTTTAACGCAAAGACGCGAAGACGCAGAGGCGCAAAGGCTTTTTGGCTGTTATATTTAATAACATTTTCAGATTTAAATAATGTCGCTTCAAAAAAAGCTATTTAAAATTTCTTCCCTTTGCGTCTTCGCGTCTTTGCACCTTGGCGTTAAAAATAAGCGTTAAATAAAAATTATGAATTACATCGTCGAAATAGAAAATCTATCGAAAGATTACGAAAAAGGTTTCTGGAAAAAGAAGAAAATCCGCGCTTTGGATAATTTGACCTTAAATGTCGAAGGCGGGCAGATTTTCGGTTTTCTGGGCGGAAACGGCGCGGGCAAAACGACGACCATTAAGATTTTGATGTCGCTCATTTTTCCGACGACCGGAAATGCGAAAATTCTCGGGCGCGATATTTCCGATGTCAAAATGCGCTCGAAAATCGGTTATTGCCCTGAAAATCCGTATTTTTACGATTATCTGAAAGCCTCGGAATTGATGATGTATTTTGCCGAACTTTTCGGAATCGAACCGTCGAAACGCAAGGCGAAATGCGAGGAACTTTTAACCAAAGTCGGTTTACAGGAAAAGGATTGGAATCGCCAGCTCAGAAAATTTTCCAAAGGAATGCTGCAAAGAGTCGGTCTGGCGCAATCTCTGATAAACGATCCCGAAATCGTGTTTTTGGATGAACCGATGTCGGGACTCGACCCGCTCGGACGGCGCGAAATCCGCGAACTTATCAGCGAACTTCGTGAAAAAGGAACGACCGTTTTTATGTCAACGCATATTTTGTCGGACATCGAAGCACTCTGCGATAATGTCGCTATCTTACGCAACGGAAAACTCTCCGCCACCGGAAATCTGCACGATCTTTTAACCAGAAGCGGCGAGATTCAATCGTTTGAAATTGTTGTTAAAAATGTTTCGGCTGAAAAACTGGAAAGCGAGATTAAAGCAGTTTCCGGCACGGAAATATTTTCAAAAGCAAACGGCGCGAATATTCACGTTGAAACCGAAAACGATATTGAAAAGGTTCTGCAAATCGTTAAAAACTCAGGCGGAAATCTCGTTTCCGTCCAGCCCGTCAAACAATCGCTGGAAGAACTTTTTGTAAAAACTGCCGATGAGTAAGTTTTTTTAAACCAAAGACGCGAAGACGCAGAGGCGCAAAGGGAAGAAAATTTTTATAATAATTTTTTGATGCGACATAAAATAAATCTAAAACCTGTCATTAGATTTAACAGCAATAAAAAAACTTTGCGCCTTCGCGCCTTCGCGCCACCAGCGTTAAAAAATACCTGATTTTACTGCGTTTTAATCGCCGTTACGCGCCAGCGAACCATTGCGCGGTCGGCTTTCGGCGGGAAACCGTCGAGCGTTTGCTGAATTTTTATCGAATCTTCCGGCGGTAAGACACTTGCCTGCAAACCCGGAACGACCACGACATCTTTTTCCTTAACCGTCTGATTTTGTTGATCTACAACGCTTAAATTAACCTGAAGAAGCGTAATCGTTTTATCGCTTTTATTGCGAATCGTCGCCGGAACATTCATCATAATCGTTCCCAAACCGGTGTAAGATTCGCTCGTATTATCGGCATCGGTCGTGATAATTATCAGCTTTGAAAGCTCTTCAAACTCCGGCGAACCCGGCATCAAAGCACCTTCGAGAACCGCCAGTTTATGTTCCTCAATCGATTGCTGAAACGATAAAAGATAAACCGCTCCCGCAATCAGCAAAAACGCCACCACAATCGCGCCGAGCATCACTTTGTTAATGCCCTTTTTCTCCGTTTTTTCTTGTAAAAATGTTTCCATGATTTTTTGTAAATATAAATTCAGGTTTCAGGCAAAGTTTAAAAGTTTAAATGTGAAAGAGTGAAAAAGTGAAAAAGTTTTTCTTGCCTGATATATGAATTTATACCGCAAAATTTGTTTATTTGTTTCAGACTTGTCTGATTACTAAAATCATAAACTTTTTCACTTTTTCACATTTAAACTTTTTCACTTTATAAACCGACACTCATTTTAGGAAAATGTTTCTTTAGGTTATCATTTTATTTACGGATTTTGTAAATCATAAAATGTCTAAACCAGCCTCGAAAACTTTTTTTAACGATAAACCTCTGCCGAAATATGTCGAAGTCGCGCTGCCTATTCCTTTGAGGCAAACTTTTACCTATAGTTTGCCCACCGGTTTGCGCGAAAATATCGAGATCGGCGCACGGGTTTTAGTTCCGTTCGGAACGCGAAGTTTGACGGGTTATGCCGTAATTCTGCACGAAGAATTGTGCGAAGAACTCGAAATCGAGGAATCTGCCATCAAAGACGTTCTCGAACTGATTGATTCCGAACCGCTTTTAACCGAAGAAATTATTCGTCTGACGCAATGGACTTCGGATTATTACGCATCTTCCTGGGGCGAGGTTTTGAAGGCTTCACTTCCCGCCGGAATAAACCAGACGACCGAAAGAATTTACGCGATAACCGCGCACGGACGCGATGAATTAGCAAAAATTTCGACGGCAAACACGATAAAGGTGCAGATTCTGCGGCTTTTAAATGAATCGAGCGAAACGGCACATCGCGTAATCATCAAAAAATTCGGCGCATCAAAAGCAAACCGCGCACTTCGCGAACTTCTGAAAGCAAATTGGATCAGCGTTTTTCACAGAACTTTGACGACACAGACCAAACCGAAACGCCGCAAAGCCGTTCGCCTGCTTTCGCCGGAAAATCACGCGCAGGACGAAAAACCGCTGACAAGAGCTCAGGAAAAAATAATCGAAACTCTGCTGGAAAACGACGGCGAACTGCTTTTTTCGGAATTGATCGAACAATCGGATGTCGGCGCATCTTCAATAAATACGCTCGCCAAACGCGGATTTCTGGAGATTTTTATTCAGGAAGTCCGGCGCGATCCTTTGAGCGAAGTAAAACTGCCGGAAATTACGGATTTGACTTTAACAGGTGAACAGACTGGGGTTTTATCGAAAATCACCGATGCCATTGACGCGGAAAAATACAAGGCGTTTCTGCTTCACGGCATTACGGGCAGCGGAAAAACGGAAGTATATATCCGCGCCATGCAAACCGCGCTGAACAAAGGAAAATCGGCGATGATGCTCGTGCCGGAAATTGCGCTGACACCCGTTTTTTCCAAAAGATTGCGCGTCGTTTTCGGCGACGAAGTGGCGATTCTGCATTCTTCGCTTTCGACCGGCGAACGCTTTGACGAATGGCGCAGACTTCGCAGCGGAAAAGCGCGAATCGCCATCGGCACGCGCTCGGCGGTTTTTGCACCTTTGCAGAATATCGGTCTTTTGATTATTGACGAAGAACACGACGGTTCGTATCGCCAACACGAAATGCCCTTTTATCACGGGCGCGATGTCGCCGTTATCCGCGCATATTTTGCCAGCGGAGTCGTCGTTTTAGGTTCGGCAACTCCCGCGCTCGAAACCTTTCACAACGCGCAGATCGGAAAATACGAATATCTGAATTTGCCGAACCGCATCGGCAATCGTCCGCTGGCACGCGCCGAACTCGTCGATATGCGAAAGATTTTTAAAGGAACAAACGATTCGGTTTTTTCGCCGCAATTGATCGAAGCAATCGAAGAAACCCACGCCAAAGGCGAGCAGTCAATAATTCTGCTCAACCGGCGAGGGTTTTCGAGTTTTGTTTTATGCCGCACGTGCGGCGAAACGATTCGCTGCGGAAATTGCGATATTACCCTGACTTATCACCGGCGCGACGCAAAATTAATCTGTCATTACTGCAATTACCGCGAAAAAGTGCCGAATAAATGTCCGGATTGCGAGGGCAAATTCCTCTTTTTTATGGGCGAAGGAACAGAACAGATCGAAAATATTTTGCAGAGAAAATTTTCTCATCTGAAGATCGCCAGAGTTGACCGCGACACGACAAAACGCAAAAACGAACTCGAAAATACGCTTTCCGCCTTCAGCAAAGGCGAGATTGATATGCTCGTCGGAACGCAGATGCTTGCCAAAGGACACGATTTTCATAATGTTACTTTAGTCGGCGTAATTTCCGTTGACACAGGACTTGCGCTTCCCGATTTTCGTTCGGCGGAGCGCACCTTTCAGCTTTTAACTCAAGTCGCCGGACGCGCCGGACGCGGAAATTTGCAAGGCAGAGTTTTGATTCAAACCTATCATCCCGAACATTACGCGCTCAAACATTCGGAAACGCAAAACTACAAAGATTTTTACAAAGTCGAAGCGGCATTTCGCAGTAAATTAAAATATCCGCCGTTCGTCGCGCTCGCTTCGATTTTGATCAAACACGCCAATTACAGCTATGCTTTCGACAACGCGCAGATTCTGAAGGAATCGCTCTTAAAAATGAATCCGGAAAAAAACTGCGTAATCTTAGGACCCGCGCCCGCGCCGCTTTCGCGCATCAAAGGCGAACACCGTCTGCAAATTCTGGTAAAGGCGGGAAACCGCACAAAATTGCGCGAAACAATCGATTTCGCCCTCGCCGAAGCCGAAACGAGATTCTGCGATCTGAAAATAGTTTATGTTGAGATTGATCCGGTAAATCTAATGTAAATTAAGTGAGAAATGAGAGGCAATAAATAAAATCTGTTATCACTTTTCATTTTTAACTTCTCACCTTTTACCTTGTTCGGGCGTTAAGATAAAATCAAATATATGCCGAATTCAGGAATTGCCGAAGTTTATTTTATTGCCGCGATGATGATTTTGATCTTAATCATCTGCGCGGTCGCGGTTTATTTTTTCTTCAAGACGTTTTATAAAGAAAAAAAAGCAAAGGAAGAAGCACAAAAAAGAAAAGCCAAACAAATCCAAAATCAAAAATCAAAAATCAAAAATTAAACTATGTCGCATCCGAGAATTTTAGATAGAGATAAAACCGCACTCGTCGTCGTTGATATGCAGGAAGCATTTCGGCATCCGATCAATGATTTCGCCCAGATCGTTTCACGCGCTTCGATTGCCGTGCGCGGGTTTCATATTTTGGGCTTGCCGATTATTATTACCGAACAATATCCGAAAGGCTTGGGCAGAACGGCGGAAGAGATTTTATTGTCCGTGCCGGATGATCTGGAATTTATCGAAAAAACGGCGTTCAGCTCTTGCGGCGCAAGCCAATTTTTGGAAATGCTTCGCGCAAATGATGTCAGTCAGGTTGTTCTGTGCGGGCTTGAAACTCACATCTGCGTCAATCAAACCGCGCACGATCTTCTGACCGAAGCCTTTGAAGT
>CAYUGW010000256.1:0-6346 GCA_964444245.1 uncultured Blastocatellaceae bacterium
CAAAGATTTAGCTTGTCTTAAAAGTACCGTTTTTGAGACAGTTTTAACTTCAAAACATTTTAAAAGCGCATTAAACAGGGTCGTTTATAAAGCAAATCTTGATCTATTTTAACTGTCTCGAAAAGGGGCGTTTTTGGGACGCTTTTAAATTTGAAAGAGAATTATTATTTATTTGAAGACGATTTATACAGTCTATAGGTTTCGCTAACTTCAAATTTTCTGAGGATTTCTAAAGAAGGTGCTGAAAGAATAAAGTAGTCTTTAGGGCTTTCTGTCCAAAATAATCTTGCTGAGCCATCAGGAAAAACACTTACGCACCTTTTACCAATTTTTTCTCCCTTTTCATTGAATTGATACCCCTGTTCGACTACATCCAATTTACCATTGCAATTCGCCTTTAGAGTATAATTGGTCTGTTCAACGGATTCGGAATTATGATAGATATAAATATCTCCAATTTCTCCGCATCCGATGCAATCGTCTGCATAAACCGGTCTACTACCGACTGTTTTAAAACTACTTCCGCCTAAGTATATAAATTCCGGATTTTTCGATATAGGAGAAAAATTGATTTTCTCTTCGTAGGGGTAAATGCCTAATGCTTCATCCATTTTGTTGAGGTATAAAATTACAGAAACCACCATAAAGATTGAAAAAAAAATGCTAAACAATTTTCTGACTTTCATAGTTTACCTCTAAAAACCGTCTCGAAAAGGGTCATTTTCGAGACACTTTTTTATTATAAATCACCGTGTCAATATCCGGCGATTATGAGACATTTTTTAATTTTCCTGTTTTTGTTCAGGAAAAGGAACTTGGGTCGTTACAAAATCCTCAAAAGCTATAATTGCCGTTTCATTTCCGCAAACGCTGCGAATCCCGCTTTCAGGTAAAGTAATGTTGCAACAATGAAAACAGACATCTGTTGTAAGTATGATTTTATCTTTTTGGTAAAATCGTAATACGTAAGCGGGTGCGAAACACCCTGCCCCGTTCCCGTTTTTCAAGTTTCGCCATAAGTTGGAAAGTTTCTTCGCGTCGTCCCCAACGATAGTTTTTGAAGCAAGGATTCGCGCGGGGAATTGACTACAAACAATGTCGGGTTTTGTGCAGTCAATTTCTTCACGTTTCACTGAGTTTAGCCATTTAACAGCGAGGATTTCGATTTTATCGATTGGCGGCAGATTCGTGACAGATTCCTTAAACACGTCCTTTTCATTGTCCTTTTTAGTCTGCGCGAAGGTAGTAAAAGAATTTAACAACAAGAAGCAAGTCAAAAATCCGTAAAGAATGTATTTCATAATTTTGTCGATATCTTAACTAACCAGTCTCGGATTAATCTCAAAAAGGGTCGTTTATGATACGTCCGATTATTCATCATTTGCCTTTCTATTTGAAGGAATAATTAACCAGAGAAGCAAATCAATTATCAAACCAATTCCAAAGCCAATAACGATAACTAGTAATCCTCTCGTAAAAGACCATTCAGAAGCATTCAACGCATTGCTGCCTAATTCCTTTAGTTGAAAACGCACCTCGAATATAAAAAAAGCCAAAGCGCATATCAAAGGAATAAAAATATATAAAAGGTTTTGTCTTTTTATCATTTCACTTTCTGCTGTTTCAAAAAGGGTCGGTTTTGACACATTTTAAGTTAAGGCTTATTTATTTGACAATATTTTAGCTTTTTCTTCATCAGAAACTGCTAGAGCAGTTTTACCAACCGCATGATATGCCCTTGCGCGCATGGAGTATGCATTCGCGTGCTGAGGATTAAATTCGATAGCCTTTGTAAAGTCCGAAATCGCCAAATTAAATTTACCTTTGTTAAGATAGGCTAATCCACGATTGAAGAATGAAATAGCTTTTTGAGGTTCAATTTCGATTGCTTTTGTATAATCAGCTATTGATAAATCATCTTTACCTAGGTTGCCAAAAGCAATCCCGCGATTGTGATATGCTTCGGCATATTGAGGATTAATTTCGATGGCTTTAGTAAAGTCTGAAATTGCCAAATTAAATTTGTTTTGGATCGAGTAGATTAAGCCGCGGCTGTGGTATGAAAGTGCGAATTCAGGGTTAATCTCGATTACTTTCGTAAAATCAGCTATCGCCAAATCGAGTTTGTTATGCCGCGAATAGGTTATTCCCCGATTGTAGTATGCAAAAGTATATTTAGGGGAAATTTCGATTGCTTTTGTAAAATCAGCTATCGCCGGTTCAAATTTATCCAGCCTCACATAAACCGCTCCGCGGTTATAGTATATGTCGGCATTTTGAGAATCAATTTCAATCGCTTTTGTAAACTCGACTACCGCTAAATCAAATTTATTTTGATTGAAGTAATCATGTCCACGTTTGATATATTCTGCTGCTTCGCTTGAGCTAGTCTTCTGCGAATAAGCACTAAGAGAAAATAATCCTATAAATAGAGTGGTAAATAGTAAAAGACCGATTTTCATTTTCAATTCTCCTGATTATTTATTTGCTAAAAACAGCAGCTTGCGTGAGTTAGTTACTGAAACCCTTTTTATAAGCACTTTCATATTTATTATCAAGACAGTCGCAAAAAGGGTCATTTTCGGGACACCTTTTTATTATAAATCACTGTGTCAATATCCGGCGTTTTTGAGATTATTTGAAAGTAACTGCTTAGTCCTCACGTCCATTTATTTGTTCGGCGTGTTGTCAAAATTAACTAAACCGTCTTTTCCACTTATTCATTATATCTGCTAATTCCTCCGCGCTCATTCCGTAAGTATCAGGCAAACACGATTCAAAACAAAAAACTTATTATTCATTTTTCGCATAGCAATATGTTTCGTGTAAGATGGCGAATAGTTAAAGACAACAGTTTTCATCTGAGATACATAACTGGCGGCAAAAGTTTTGGTCTCTGTCCATCTATACGAATGTGAACGAAACAGAGAGCACATCGTAAATCCTTCGGGTGTCAATCTGAGATATGAAGCATTCGGCACTAACTGCAAAACAAATACGATGCAGCCAAGTCCGAAAAAGCCAATAACAAACCAATCAATGAGTGCGCCCTTAAAAATTGAAACTCCGATAACCACAAATAAAAGACATACAAACAAATAAAGAAGCGTTTTTGTTGGTTTAGTTCTCAAAGTGATTGTATCTTGATTTGCTATTTTCTCTTGCCTCATAGAAACCACGAAACGCCGAACAAGTTATTATACCGCAAGTTTGCGGTATAAAACCTGAAATTGGCACAAATTGCCGCAAAGCCGAATCAAAAAGGGTCAATTATGGAACACTTTTAGATTGTGCCACAAAAGGGCGGTTTTGAGCCTAATTTTTAATAATTAAATCTAGATTGCAAATTGGTAGATTATTTTTATCAGGAACAAACCATAATTCTAATTCTGGTTCATTTTAATTACCTCCTTTCTCAGACTCATTTTATAACACTCAGTTTGTATAAAAAAAAGATACGTGCGAGAAAAATAACAGGGAGTCAAAAAAGAGTAGTTTTTTGACTCCTCAAAATCACTAAATTAAAACTCCAGAAAATAAGGTCTTCAGCATTACATTGTTTGAAGGATTTTTTAAAAGTATTTTAACTCTCCATTTTCTAAATCTCAAAAAATCAAAAAAAAATAAGCGGCAGACAAAATCTAGAAGAAATCAGCGAATCAATTTCAAAGATTCGTTGTTGAATTTTTTTTTGTAAATTTTACCGGAGATTTGAAAATGAGTAAATATATGTCATTTGAATCGGAGGCTTTTACCAATCGCGAGCTTCTCCTTGAAGCCCTAAAGGAAATGGGTTTTAAAAATATCACGGTCGGGACAGACCTTTTATTGCAAGGCTATGATAAACGCGATCAAAGAGTGGCGGATGTCGTGATCCGCCGCGAATCGGTCACGTCGCAGAGGCTTTTGGGCGACATCGGTTTTCAGAAAACTACTAAAGGTTACTCGTTGGTAGTTGACGATATGGATCTGGATTACCGGCTGGGAAGAGATTTTATCAAGCGTTTGCAGACAAACTATCACGAAGCGACCGCCAGAAAAATGGCGACAAAACTCGGCGGAACTTTTCTCAAAGAAACCGTCGGGAAAACCGTCAAGATCAGAATTAAATTTTAGGAGAGTTTTATAATAAAATGCCGGAAATCGAATTTATAATTGATACCGAAACAGGAAAATGCGAAACCGAGATCAAAGGAATCCAGGGCGCGGCGTGCGAAAAAGCGGCGCGGGAGTTGAAACAGCTTCTTGGAAATCCGACCGTGGATAAAAAGACGAAAGAATACTTCGCCCGAACGGAAATTAAACGGCAAATCAAAGGCAAATGATGGCTGAGATAGTTTTTATCCTCGAACCCGATCGCGGGCGCGTAACGGTTGAATCATCGCAAGCGGACGCGAAAATCGCCAAAGAAATCAGCAAAGATTTGGGGCAGGGAAGTATTGTTAATTGCGCCCGTCCAAAACTCGAATCTGAAAAATCTCCAATCAAAACTGGCGGTGAACAGTCTGAAACAGAATCGCCGGACGAATCAATTTATCTTTACAGAATCTATCATCACTCGACGGTTGACGGACCCGGACGGCGAAGCGTCATTCAAGTTGCCGGTTGTTCGATTCGTTGCGCCGGATGCTATGTGCCGGAAACGCACGAAAGGGCAAATGGAAAACTTGTTTCGATTGATAAAATTGTCAGCGAAGTTAAAAAAAGAAGCGGCGAACAAGATGGTGTGACGATTTTGGGCGGCGAACCGTTTGATCAAACGGAAGGCTTGACAATGTTAGTTGAAATGCTCAAGAGAAAAGGCTTTCATCTGACGATTTATACCGGTTACACGCTTGAAAGTTTGCTGGCTCGAAACTCCCGGAGCATCGAGAGAACTTTGAGCTTGACGGATTTGCTGGTTGACGGCGCGTTTCAGAAAGATTTATCAAAAGGCGCAGGCGAATATCGAGGTTCAAGTAATCAGAGGCTGATTTTTAATCCGATTTTGAGGTGAGAAAAATGGTTGGTGAAGAACAAAAAGAAATAGATTGGTTGGAAGGAAATAAGAGATCCGAGGCGGAATTTAATCAATTTATGGCGGAATGTCTTGATGAAGGGTGGTCGCCGACCAAATGCCCCGAAGGCTGTCCGGTCGAGCCTGACGGCATTTGTTCGCACGGTTACAAAAGTATCACACTCGAATACGGTTTGTTTTGAGGTTTAAATCCTAAGATTCGACTGAAATTTGTGGTAAAATCTGAGGTCAAGGAGCAATTTATGTCAGTTGAGATTTTAGAAACCATTAAAGAACAGACTAAAGCACTTACCCAGCAGGAAAGGAAAATTCTGGTGGATTATTTGGTAAACAAAACCGAAGAAACCGATGCAGCAGATTTAGGTCTCAAAGGAGAAAAAAGCGATGAAAAACGTAGGATGCGGGATGTTTGGATGAGATCCGAAGTTAATCGTGAAAAATACGGCGGCTGGTATGCAGCGCTCGACGGCGACAAGCTGGTCGCTACGGGAAAAAATTATGTTGAAGCTTCCCGACAAGCAAAAAAAACGGGAGTAACGGATTTTGTCGTTGATTTTGTATTGCCTCTTGATTACGTTGGTGAAATAGGGGGTTGGGAGTGATTCATCAACTGGATTTTGAGAAATTAGCTCATTACGATACGGGAAAATCGGGAATTTCTCTTGAAGTGAATTTGAAGCTGGTCGGGAAGACTGTTCCTGTCAGCACCAAAATTGATACAGGTTCAACAAACTGTGTTTTTGCCAGGGAAATCGGCGAGAAACTGGGTTTGGAAATCGAATCGGGTGAACTCGTGCGAATAAGTTCGGTAACCGACACTTTTACTACTTTTCGCCATGAGGTTATTTTGGATGTTCTAGGTTATGAATTTGACGCTCGTGTTTGCTTTTCCCAAAATGAACATTTCAGCCGCAATGTTTTAGGGCGTTTCGGTTTTCTTGACCGAATAGTTTTGGGACTGATCGATTACGAAGGCAAACTTTTTCTCAATCGTTATTAGCAGATCAGATCAAAATTTTCCTTTCCGGCAACTCTCAAATTTTAAAACACTTAATTATCAATAACATTTTAGAGCCGAAGCAATTTCGGTTTGAGTAGAAGTGTGTTTCAAATTCGAGAAAAGATTTTTTTTCAGAAAATAAGGAAGTCAAAATTATGGAAGCCATTATTCACGCCAAACAACTTAAGGAACAAGTCGGAGCTTTGCAGGGCATTTTTGCGCGGAAGGAAACGATCCCGACTTTAGGAAAAATCAAAATTGATGATCTGGAAGGGGGCGTGTTCACCATCTCCAATGGTGGCGTCTATGGTTCTCTGCTGAGCACACCG
>CAYUGW010000257.1:0-6331 GCA_964444245.1 uncultured Blastocatellaceae bacterium
TATCTTCCGACTCCGACATATTCAAAGCCCATTCTGCGCATATCGTTCGGTTCGTAAATATTGCGTAAATCGGCGATCTTCGGCGATTTCAAAAGACTTTTGACCTTTTCCATATCGAGTGCGCGAAATTGATTCCACTCGGTCAGGAAAACCAGTGCGTCTGCGCCGTCAATCGCATCATATTCATCGGTTGCATATTCGATGTCGGGCAGACAATGTTTTGCTTCTTCCATCGCCACCGGATCGAAAGCTCTGACGGTTGCGCCTCGCTCTTGCAAGGCTCTAATCACATCCGTCGCCGGAGATTCGCGCATATCGTCGGTTTCCGGTTTAAATGAAAGTCCCAAAACACCGATTTTTTTTCCCTTTAAATCACCGACGAGTTTTTCGATCTTCGGAATCATCGCCAGACGCTGTCGCTCGTTTGCTTCGATAACCGCATCAACGATTAATGTTTCAACGCCGAAACTGTCGGCAACCGTCGTCAATGCCCGGGTATCTTTCGGGAAACACGAACCGCCGTAACCCGGACCGGGATGCAGGAATTTACGACCGATCCGATTGTCCATTCCCATTCCGCGGGCAACATCGTGAACATCGCAGCCGATTGCGTCGCAAAGATTGGCAACTTCATTGATAAAAGTGATTTTTGTGGCAAGAAATGCGTTTGCCGCGTATTTGATAAGTTCAGCCGCTTCGAGCGAAGTTATCACGATCGGAGTTTCGATCAAATAAAGCGGGCGATAGAGATCTTTCATAATCGCAATCGCATCTTCTTCGTTGCTTCCGATAACAACTCTGTCGGGGCGCATAAAATCTTCGATTGCCGCGCCTTCGCGCAAAAATTCGGGATTTGAAGCAACTCCGAAATTTGTTTCTATTTTCAAATTTTCCGCAACAAAATTCTTCAGCCATTTGCCCGTACCGACCGGAACGGTTGATTTTGTCACCAAAACTTTATAACCGTTCATTGATTCGGCAATATCTTTTGCCGCTTGCCGGTAAAAACTCATATCAGGCGAGCCGTCTTCCTTTGGCGGCGTTCCGACTGCCAGAAAAACAACCAATGCCTGTTCGACCGCCGATTTAATATCCGTTGTAAAATGAAGCCTTTTAGCTTTTACGTTTTTTTCGACAACCGTATCCAATCCCGGTTCATAAATCGGGATTTCACCGTTATTTAAGCGATTGATCTTGTTTTCGTCAACATCCACGCAGGTAACTTCGACACCGAATTCGGCAAAACAAGCACCTGTCACCAAACCTACGTAACCTGTTCCAATAACTGCTATATGCATATACTAAAATTAATAAATCCTAAATAATAAAATATATTGTTAAATAATTCACAAACCAATAAATAACATTGCGGGTCAAGTTAAAATAACGAGACCCGCAATGTTTCTAAATCAATTTTGATTTTGTAATTAACGATTAGGGCTGACTACTACTACGCCACCGCCAATATCAACATCATTATCTTTTCCACTTAAATAAATGGCAGCACCGACTGCGCCGGCAGCAGCTAAAAGGATAGCAACTATCGCACCGGTACCGATTCCTGCAACAGGAACAGGTGCGCCGGTTCCCGGTTTTAAGCAGGGCTGACAGCCGGTTTGCGACGGATTGCCGATTGAGGCATCCGTTCCGGCAGCAACTTGCTTGTCTGTCGAACCGCTCCGCAGTGTAACGAGTCCGGTTGTGGTTTCGACAAATGTCTGCGTACAACGAGCGGTGTCGCCGCAACCGACATCTATACTAAATGTATTAGCTTGTCCGGCATCTGCAATTACCGTTGAATTTTTTGTTGTAAACGATGTGGCAATTCCGGCTTTATTGGAAACGCGAATTTTTCCGGAATCGAGTGAACCAACAATACTGTTGGCGTTAAATGTTAGGGATAAGGTCGAATCTGAAAGTATTTCTACGCGACCGTTTCCTCCTAAGTTAATAATTGCAGATGAGTTTGTGCCTGTAACAATGGTGCTTCCCGAGTTAATTGTTGCGCTGGAAACAACGGGTTGCCCATTGACCGAAACTGTTCCATTAACAGTAATTTCACCCATTCCGTCGTTCGGAGCGGCTAAAACCGTCATTGAATAAACACACAAAACAGCAACGGCAGTAAAAAATGTTATTGATTTACGAATCATACTTGTGCCGAGCATTGATTAATTTCCTCCTGTATCAATCCTGAATAAAAATAAAAGCCTTTTCTATTATACGGTAAATTTTCGTTACTTCAAGAAAAGGTTAGTAAAAAAATTAACGGGACGGGCTAACAACCGTTACGCCGCCGCCTAAATTAAGATCATTGTTGCTTGATGTTGCAGCAATAATAATGCCTGCAGCAGCACCGCCAAGAACTAAAGCCCAGATAAACCAAGCACCGCCGCCGCCGCTGGCATCATCATCTTGTGCTTTGGCATTGCCTGCGGTTGCAGATTCTCCGGCGTTTAGTGTAACGATCTCCCCGCTAATCATTTTAATATTGACTTTATTTTCAGCATTTAAGACTGAAACGGTTCCGGCAAGAAGTTCACCGTTAATTCCGTTTTCGCTGAAAGATAACGCCAAAGTAGTGTTTGGAGCGAGTTTAATATTACCAATCTTTCCTAAACTTATGGTTGCATTAGTATTTTCAGGGGTTGCAATCGTGCTGGAGGAAAAGATCGAGCGACCGCTTTGGGCAGTTTCTCCGTTCACCATCACACCATTTAAACTATTTCCGCTAATTAAAAGCTCTCCGGTGACTTTTTCCGTTCCGGCTAAAGCGACCATCGAGTAAGTTGCAATTGTAGCAACAATTAAGCACAACGAAAGTGCTTTGCTTCTCCATTCTTTGCTATTCATAATTCTCCTCTTGTTTCGCGTTGATATAATTATTATCAAAAAAATCAAACCTTTGAATCTTTTACACGAATTGTTTCTTGATGTCAATAAAAAGTTGGTAAGTATTTCAAAAATTAAAGCTAAAGTATTATTGACTTTACGAAATTTCAATGACTTTAATTTTGTATATATTTATATCATAATTTTATCTATCTTTGAAAGTTTAATTGTGAAAAAAAACATTTATAACAAAAATTAAGTGATAAAGTTGAAATTTGTTCTTAAATTTGTCCGGATTGAGTTTACAAATTTTCAGGCAAATTATAGAAATTATGATTTTCCAGCGGTAAATTTTATCTGAATTTAATGAATTTTTCGGAAATATTTTTATTCGTCAGAGCCTTTTTCAAATTCGGAAAATGCGAAGTGAAAATCAGTATGAATAATTGAAGAAATTAAGGTATTTCAAAGAAAACACTCGGAACTAATTTGATAAATATGAAGTTACAAGATTGATCAGGTAGTTGCTTTAAGAAGGAACGGAAAATTAATTTCGCCAGATGGTTCTACTGTAATACGGAATAATGATATTGTTACACTTTTGGGTGATTCAAACATCGCTCGAAAATGCACAAAACACATTGCAGCTTTGAGATGTTTTTTAGCGGCACTTTTAAACATTGATGAATGAAATAATTTTAGCAACCGATTTAGGCGGAACAAATTTGCGAATGTCGGCAATTGACCGCAAAGGTGAAATCCTTTACCGCACAAAAAGAAGTACGCCAAAATCGGATGTTGCTCACGAAATCGTCCTTGCAATCAAGGAAGCGGCAATCGAATGCCGCGAGGCGGTTAATGAAATCGGCGTTGTCAGGGCGATTGCCTCGGCTGTACCGGGAACGGTTAATTCCGAAAAGGGAATTATTTTGAAAGCTCCGAATGTTCCGGCTCTTAGCGGATTTCGCATTGCCGCTACTTTGGAAGACGAACTGGAATTGCCTTGCTTTCTGGAAAATGATGCGAATGCGGCGGCGGTCGGAGAAAACTGGCGCGGAGCTTCGATGGGTTTTAAGGATTCGATTTGCGTAACACTCGGCACGGGCGTTGGCGGCGGTATAATTATTGACGGGAAAGTTCTTCGCGGTATTGACGGTACAGCCGGAGAGATCGGACATATCTGTGTCGAACCGTTTGGTGCGCCGTGCGGGTGCGGCTCTCGCGGCTGTGTTGAACAATACTCTTCCGCCACGGCAATCGTCCGTTTAACCCGCGAAATCGGATTTCAATATCCGAAATCCGTCTTGCCCGATAAATTGCATCTGTCTTCTTTAGAAATCTATGAAGCGGGGAAAAACGGCGATGAACTGGCTCTCGAAGTTTTCAGAAAACAAGGGTTTTATCTAGGTATTGCGCTATCGGGTTTAATAAATGTTTTAAACCCGGAGGTCATAGTTATTGGCGGCGGCGCGGCGGCAGGCTGGGATTTGTTTATGCCGCAAACACATTTAATAATTCGTGAACGAACTTATAGAGAACCGGGCGAACGTGTTAAAATAGTTCGTGCCGAAAAAGGCGATGATGCAGGAGTTTTGGGCGTTGCCCGTCTAGCGTTTGAAAAAGTGTCGAATTTAACTTAATTTCGTTATATTGAAGATGTTTTTGTTGTTCAATTCTTAACTCGGACTAAAAAAATATGGATGTTTATCAGAAGGTTTTAGTAAAACTTTATGAAGTAACAGGCGGAAAGGACTCGCAAACGGTTGATTTAAAGGAATTGGTAAAAGGATTGGGATTTTTAGGAAATTATCCTGATATTTTTAAGCAATTAAGCCGACAGGGTTGGATTGCGGAAACCCGAAGATCCGATGTTGTCAGCATTACGCATTGGGGAATAAAAGAGGCGAAAAAAGCGGGAGTCAGTTCGGGCGGAGAATCCGAATCGCTGAAAATTATTTCAAGAGAAACCGAACGCTTAAAATCCGACACAAAACAGTTTTCTATTATGCTGGACGAGTTTTCAGCCGACAAAACGAAGGAAAATTTTCAGAGTTTGGAAAATGTGTTCGGGCAATTGGCGGATGCCGTCAGTAAAATAAAAGCAAACGTCGAGTAGTTCGCTTGCCAAGCGGCGTATATTTAAGGTATGATACTCGTTTCCTGCAATGCGTAGGAGCGTGTGCTGTGGGTTTCGCGCCCACTTTTTATTTTGCGTGAAAGAAAATGGGAAAACAGTCTATCGAGCAGAGAATCAGGGAGATTGCCGCGCAAGTTGCTGAAGAAAATAATCTCGAACTCGTTCATAGCGAAGTAGTCGGCGCGGTTAAAAATCGTACGGTCAGAATTTTTATTGACAAGCCCGATGGAGTTTCGCACGGAGATTGCGCGATAGTAAGCAATAGAGTCGGCGAAATTATTGAAGAAGAAGATTTTATCCCGACGGCTTACATTTTGGAAGTTTCATCGCCGGGGTTGGAACGCGGTCTTTACAATTTAAAGGATTTTGAAAAATTTATCGGAAAACCGGCTCGATTTAAAACTTATCAAGCGATCAACGGGCAAAAGAATTACAGCGGAAAGATTGTCGGCATTGAAGACGGAGAAATCGTTTTTGAAGATAAAACGAGCGGCATATTGAAAATTTCGTTTAGCGCAATAGCCAAAGCTAATCTGGAAATTGATTTAGAGGAAGAATTTAAAAGGGCAAAAGGGCAGAGTGAATAAAGGCTTTTTGCATTTAAGAAATATATGACAACCATCGGACAAAGCATCGAAGCATTGTGCACAGAACAAGGTCTCGACCGTGATTTGGTCATCGAGGCGATGAAGGAAGCGGTCAAAGCCGCCGCCCGCAAGCAGTTTAGAGCGCAGGATAAAACCGGTGAAAGTATCGAAGTCGAATGGAATAACGAGGAAGGCGTGGTCGAAATTTCGGCGCATAAAACGGTTGTGACCGAAGTCGAAAATCCTTCGACCGAACTTTCTCTCGAAGAAGCCATCGAATTGACCGGCGATGATGAGATCGAGGTCGGCGATATGCTGCTTATTCCTCTGCCGACCGAAGAACTGGGGCGAATTGCCGCGCAGACGGCGAAACAGATTTTGGTGCAAAAAGTGCGCGAGGCGATTCGTGAAAAGGTTTACGACGAATATATCGATCGCGTCGGAACTTTGATAAATGGTGTCGTTAAAAGATTTGAACGCGGAGATTTGATCGTTGATCTGGGAAATAATCTCGAAGCGATTTTGCCGAAACAGGAACAGCCGCGCAGCGAAACATGGAATCAGGGCGAGCGCATCCGCGTCGTCATTGATGATGTTACGAAGGAACTCAGAGGTCAGCAAATCAGAGTTTCGCGCTCGTCGCCGGAACTTCTTAAAAGGCTGTTTGAAATGGAAGTTCCCGAAATTTACGATGAAACGGTCGTCATTAAATCAGCCGTACGCGAACCGGGCGACCGCGCTAAAATCGCCGTCGCATCGAATGAAAAGGATGTTG
>CAYUGW010000258.1:0-6305 GCA_964444245.1 uncultured Blastocatellaceae bacterium
AAAGCCGTTTTCAGTTGGGAAGAAGACGAAGCGCGGTATTTCGAGAGAAAATTGAGTGATACGGAATTCGGGTATTTGAAGAGTTTTCTGGCTTCAAACGATGTTAATAATCTTCCGCCTTTTGTTTCCAATTGCAGCGGCTGCCTGACAAAACAGCTTTTAATGCTCGGACGAAGCGGCGGACGACGCATTTTTGTCGCGACTCACGAGCCGCCGCAATTTTTCGCGGGTCTGGTAAATATTTTTGAAGATATGCGAAAACCGCCCGCCGCTTTGCGCTACTGGCTCGAAAAAGACATTGCCGGAGCGCAGATTCTGTTTGCCGATCAAGATTTGGAAGCCGTAACGGTTTGGAAAAACGGCGATGATCTGCGCGTTTTTATTAATAATACGATTCGGGAGCGAGAAATCGAAAGAGAATTGGAAAAATTATCCGAAGCCGATGAGGAAAATGATAACCTCGATTACGAGCAGGCAATGGAATTAAACCAAAAACGCCGGATGCAGAGGGCTTTTGAAAGCTATTCGTGGCACAGATTTGCGGGAAATAAACTCGGCGATTTTGCCAATCAGCCGGTCGGTATTGATTTTATTACGCAGTTCACGAATACCCCGAGGCACTATCGATCTGAAAGTTGGAGCGCGAAAACCGGAAATGTCGAAATTAAAACGGACGGCGAGAATCTCTTTAAGGTTGTCGGCGGACAAACGACGAAAATTCAGACCGGATTTTACAGAAATCCCGTAATTACCGCCGACGGTCGCTGGGTGGTGCTGACAAAATATTCGGAAACAGAAGAAGCGGCAGCAATTGTGCGGATAAATCTGCAAAACAACCGGGAATTCAGAGTTAAAAATGACGACAAAAAAAGATTTTCCAAACCCGTGGCATATATTTCCGCTGTAAATAAAATTCTGATTGAAACGGGAAGTGATATTGATTATAGAAACGACACAATAAAACAAGGCACATATATTTTGCTCGACCCTGATACCGGTACGGTTCAAGGGGCAAAAGGCGAATTTCGACCGTTTATTCAGCAAACCTTCCGCCGCCTTCAAAAAGCCGCAAACGCCGATGAGGTCTGGGCGGCGATTCCCGATAAAATCAAGAAAGAAACGCAAATCGGAACTTTTAATGAGAAAACATTTGTTTTTACAACGGTTTTAACCGTTCCGCAGATTTCGTTCGACAGTATGGATATGTGGGTTGATGAAGCGGAAAACAAAGTTTTCATCGTCTATAACGGGCAATTGCTTTCGATTCCTTTAAAGAAAGAGACGAACGAACCGCCGAAACCGTAAAAGTTTGGAGTCCCGCCTTTAGGCGGCTTTCTGCCGCGCTTCGCAGGCAGCCGCCTAAAGGCGGGACTCCAAACACTCGAAAACCTAATTTGCGTTCTAATTAGACGGGACTTTTGCTAACACAAATAATTTCACGGCAAACTTGCCATCATGCCGAAAAAAGTGTTTAATAATTGTTTGCTCTTTTCGAGCAGAAGAATTTACGCCGAAAAGGGGGTGATATAAGACTATGGCTTTTGTAACATTAAACAATAACGAATCGATCGAGAATGCGTTGCGACGTTTTAAACGTAAGGTGATGACCGAAGAAATCATCAAGGATTACAAAAAACATCAGCATTTTGTGCCGCCCGGACAGAAGGCGAAACTCAAATCTGCCAATGCGCGTAAGCGAAACCGTAAGCGTTTCCGCCGTCCGTTTCGTCCGATGAATACGACCGGAAATACGGGAATGGGCAACAGATAAAAAAGTTTATTTTACTATTTAAACGAAATAATGATGCGTTGTGCGATGTGAGTTTTGAAGATAAAAACATCTCGCATTTTACGCATCTTTTTCTTTTTGTATGACACAGGAAAAACCGCGAATTTTAATTACCAATGACGACGGCTATCACGCGCCGGGCATCATCGAACTGGAAAACGCTCTGCGCGAAATCGGCGATGTTTATGTCGTTGCGCCCGCTTCGGAAATGAGCGGCGCATCGCACAGTCTGACTCTTGCCAGACCTTTGCGGATTCGGCAAATTGACGAGCGTCACTGGACGATTGACGGCACGCCGACCGATTGCGTAACGCTTGCCTTAAATCAGATTCTCCCCTTTGACGAGCGACCGCACATCTGCGCTTCGGGAATCAATGCGGGCGCGAATCTCGGCGATGACGCGACTTATTCGGGAACGGTTGCCGGCGCGCTCGAATCAACGATTTTGGGCGTTCCGGGACTCGCTTTCAGTCTGGTTGTCAACCGCAATCACGATTACACCGAATCGGCGAAAATAGCTAAACAATTGACGGAAAAAGCTCTCAAAGAAGGTTTGCCGGACGGAACTCTGCTCAATGTAAATATTCCGAAAGGTGTGCCGAAGGGAATTCACATTACAAAGCAAGGTTTTAAGAATTCGCGCCCCGTAATCAGCGAACATACCGATCCGCGCGGCAAATTGTATTATTGGATCGGCGAAGTGCGCGAGGGTTTTCACGCCGAAGGCGGAACCGATTTTGAAGCGATTGACGAAGGTTTTGTCTCCGTTACGCCGATGCGAAGCGATCTGACAAATCATCCGGCGATAAAATTATTGAAAAATTGGGAAAATTCTTAACAGTCTGTCGAGTCTGTCGAGTCTATTGAGTCTAGCGAGTCATTAAGAAAATCTAACCCGAATCGACAGAATCGACAGACTCGACAGACCTGATAGACTCGACAGACTCAACAGACTAAGAAATAAAGTGGATGAATTTGCAATTTTGCGCGGGCGGATGATAAAAAGTTTGCGCGAAACTTATAAAATTAAAGACGAACGGGTTTTGGAAATAATGAGCGCATTGCCGCGCCATCTTTTTGTTTCCGAAGCCTTGAAATTTCAAGCTTACAAGGATAATGCTCTGCCGATTGCGGGAAATCAGACGATCTCGCAGCCGTTTATCGTGGCGCGGATGACGGAATTATTGGAAGTTTTGCCCGACAGCCGTATTCTGGAAATCGGCGCTGGTTCGGGTTATCAAACGGCGATTCTGGCAAAACTCGCCCGCACGGTTTACGCCATCGAAAGAGTTCCCAATCTGGCAATGAAAGCAAACGAAAGACTCGGCTTGCTCGGCATAAAAAATGTCACGCTCAAATGCGACGACGGAACGCTCGGCTGGGAAGAATACGCGCCGTTTGACGGAATTTTGGTCGCCGCCGGAAGTCCTGTAATTCCCGAACCTCTGCTCAAACAATTAAAAATCGGCGGTCGGCTCGTCATTCCGGTCGGACAGGATACGAAAACCCAGAAACTTATTCGTATAACACGCACGGAAAAAGGCTTTCAAACCGAAGATTTCGGCGCGTGTGCGTTTGTTCCGCTGATCGGCGAACACGGCTGGCGAAATTAAAATCTTTATTCCTTGTAAAATTGGCGTAAAAACGGAAAAAATGATTTCAAATAACGGATAGAATTTGATAGGATAATTTGGCTTGGCAATTTTTTTCACCGCCGGGCTGTTTTAATTTATGGAAGCAATAATAGATGTTTTGTATTGGATTAAGGATACCCTCAATCCGCTGTATATAATTAATACCTTGCTCGATTGGTTGGGCATTTATGTGTATTTCGGTTTGATCTTTATAGTCTTTGCCGAAACCGGATTAGCCATCGGATTTTTTCTGCCGGGCGATTCTCTGCTGGTCGTTGCCGGGATTTTTGCCGCCGCCGGAAAATTGAATTTGTGGGTGATGCTGATCACGCTGTTTATCGCGGCGGTCGTCGGCGATGCAGTCGGTTATTATTCCGGCAGAAAACTCGGTCCGGCGATTTTTAAACGCCCGAAATCGAGATTTTTTAACCCGAACCATCTCAAAAAAGCGCACGTCTTTTATGAAAAACACGGCGGAAAAACGATCATTATTGCGCGTTTCGTACCGATTGTCCGCACCTTCGCGCCGATTGTCGCGGGTGCTGCCAATATGCGTTACAGAGATTTTTTCGTCTATAATGTGGTCGGCGGATTTGTCTGGGTTTTCAGTATGATTCTGGCAGGTTACTATCTCGGCGCAGTTGTCGAACAAGCGATGCAAAACTGGTTCGGTATCGCCGGTTTCAAACTCGAAGACCATATTGATAAAGTCGTCATCATCGTCGTTTTCCTTTCGATTCTGCCGATAATCTACGAATACTTAAAAGCCAAATTCGGCAAAAAAGAACCGGAAATCGAAGTCGAAGTTCAGGCATAAGATTTACATTACGGTCTCGATTTCATCAAATCCCGGACGCAGGAAATTTCGTGCGTCCGGGAATTTTTTTTCGGCGATTTGTTGAATGGTTTTGAGCAGAGAAATGATTGGACGAATTCGGGCGGCGTTTTCGTCAGACAATAATGCCGTCCACGCCATAATCGAGCGTTCGGCGGCGATGAGCGCGATCTTGATCGAGCCGTTTGCGTCCGATTGAGTGTCGGTTAATTCTGCTTCGTCGGGATTGCCGTCAAAATCTAAAATCCCGTGAAAGCCGCGGCGGATTTTGGCGGAAATAAAATATTGATACCATTGAATTATTTCGAGCATTTCGGTTCGTGCCGCGTCATCAAGCGTAGAAAAAATCAGCCACTCGTCTTTTTCTTCAAGCGTTTTGCGCGTTTCTTTCCGGTAGTTTTCGGCGAGTTTGGTTAATTCTTGATTTTCAATGAATTCATCTCCGCGCTCCTGAATTTCGGCAAATTCCTCATCGCTGACGATATTTAACTCAACCCCGAATTCTTCGGCTTTTTCCTTGAGCATTATTGAGGCTTCGGCAAAATTGGCGGCGAGTCTGCGCCAGAATGCTTCATTATTGATGTCGCGTTCTTCGTCGGTCATTTCGGATTCGGTTTCCGCCACACGGCAACACGCCGTAAATGTGCAGCGCTCGCACCAGCGGTCGCAATAATTGTAAATTCCCTCGATAAAAGTTTCTGACATAATTTAAGATAATAATGAAAAAAAAGGCGGACATGGAAGCCCGCCGTAGAATTAAGTGTGATTGGAGCAGAAAATTTATCCGCCGATGATAACCGTCATTTCGCCTTTGGCGATTTTATTCGGCGGTCCGATGGGTTCGAGAATCGTATCGCCCATCCGACATGCCGGAAGATTATTGATCATCACGGTCGCCGAACCGTCAATCACTACGCCGACACCATGCGGCGGAACGGGAAAAGGTGTTATACAAGCATGTTTATCTGCCCCGGCTGAAGCGGCTGAGATAGCCGAAGCCATACTTGCGGCGGCGGTTGTCTTGGCAAGTTCTTCGGCAGTTTTTGCCGCCGGCAAACCGGGAGTTCCGGCGGCGGCGACGGTCGCTGCCATTGCGGTTTGAATCGCGGTGTCGGCAACTGTTTTCGCGGATTGAAGCGCGGCAACCGCCGCCAACGGCATTCCGCGCCATGCCGGTAAAAAACCGATTATTACATTCATACTTCCCGGTCCCGGCGTTAAAATGGGCGGAAGCGGGTGGACAACATTATCCGTAATTCTGGCGGCTGGTCCTGTCGGCATAATTTTTGTTCCTCTTTACTGTTTCTGAATAAGATACCCCGAATTTGCTAATATATCTATCTGCTTTTCTTCGGACATTTTTAATAAACTTTCTTCTTCTTCGGTTACTTTACCGTCAAAAAATTTAATTGCTCTTAAAAGTCTCAGTTTAATTGCCTCCCGACCTTGAGCAGGTAAACCCTCTTGCTTATCCAGATCCGTAAGAAAATCGCGTAATGCGATCGTTACATGTTTCTTATAGGGCTGAGCATCAACTCTTTTTATCTGTTGAGACGGTTGTTCCGCCCAAGTTTCCTGCCTAAGCCGTCGCGCAGACCATGGATCTAACAAATCGGGAACTCCATAATTCATATAAAGATATAATTTAATCTCTTCAGCTAACCGCTGCTTACGATCAGTCATTACGAGAATTTTATCCTTGATTGCCTGAACCTCCTCTGCTTGGCGCAATTTGAGATCAATTGATTGTTTAATCTTGGCGTATTTTGCGCCGGCTGCATAATCGGTTTCTTTACTTGCTTCCAGAGATTTTAGTTTAGAGTTGATTTTTTCACGCAGAGCAGTAGAACTTTTACCTAATCCGAGATTTTCGTGAAGTATGATTATATGTTCGAATTCTTCAACGGTATCAATCTTTTGAATCAAATATTCATAGTATTGTTTGGCGAATTCCCAGTCTTTTCCATCACCCAAAACGGCAATTATTCTGGTGATAACGATAGAACGAATAATCGCATCGGAATTTGACTCCGATTTATCCAAAAAA
>CAYUGW010000259.1:0-6303 GCA_964444245.1 uncultured Blastocatellaceae bacterium
TGATCGAATTCGGTTCGCCGATCCAATTGTAGCGGTCTTCGTTGCTCTTGCTGTAAAAGAATTTTCCGAAAATTCGGTGATTCGAGTTTATATTATGGTCTATTCTCGTTAAATACGAATCGTATGGACGCGAAAGAAGCTGATTGGAAAAATAATTATTGGAAATGCCCGGCTGATTCGGCGCAGGATAAAGATTCAGAAAAGCCACCGCCGCCGGATTGAGCCGCGCCGTCGGAATGATATTGCCGGCAAAAGGCGTGCGGCAGACGGTTGTGCCGGTGCTGCCTGCCGCGCACGAAGTGTTCCGCAAAACCGCCGTTGCCGGATCGTAGATCAAAATCGGCGTAGGAAGAGCGAGCAGTTCGGAAAAATCGCCGGTTCGCATTCTTTGCGTCGGAACGGTAAAAGTGTCGGGTTCGGCGCGTTCGTCAAGCTGTTTTTCATACGAAAACATAAAAAACGTGCGGTCGCGTCCGTTATAAATTCCCGGAATGTAAATCGGACCGTTGACCTGTCCGCCGGCGCGGTAATAAGAGCGCGGCGGACGATCTTCGCCGCGCCGGTTGTTAAAGAAATTATTCGCCGTCAGCGATCCCGGACGGTTAAAATAATAAACCGAACCGTGCAGATCGTTCGTGCCGCTCTTGACGGCGACGTTGACGGTCGAACCGGCGGTAAAGCCGTTTTGCGCGTCGAAGGCGTTGGTTTGAATTCTGAATTGCGAGAGTGCGTCAGCCGGCGGCGTGTAGGCGACCGCGCCGTCAAACGCCAGATTCGGCGAACCGTCGAGCGTAATCTGGTTGCCGCCCGCACCGTTCGTGCGAAATCCGGCGAGATTACCGTTGGCGGTCGGTCCCGTGAAATTCGGATTTCCCGTATAGGAAACGCCCGGTGCTTGCGTTGCCAGATTATATGCCGCGCCTTCCGAAAGGGGCAGTTCTTCGATTTGTCTTTCGGTAATAACCGTTCCGGTCGTAACCGAACCTCGTTCGATCAATTCGTTGTCAGCGATAACATTTACTTCCGTCGTCAAACCGATCTCCAGTTTGATATCGAGAGTTAAACGATCATCAACATTCAGTTGAATGTCTTCCAACGTAGATGTCTTAAAACCTTCGTTCGTCGCCGAAACGCTGTATCTGCCGGGCAATAGAAAAGGGACTGTATATGCTCCCTGATCATTTGTAACAACAGTTTGTGAAATATTCGTTTCGATATTTTTAACAATAACCGTCGCTCCGACGATAACCGCTCCGTTCGGATCGGTTACAGTTCCCGCGATGGTGCCGCGAAACTCTTGCCCGAACACACTTGTAAAAACAGACAGAAGTATGACAAATACTCCTAATAAAATGCCGCAACGGCTTAGGTTTTTTTTCATTACCTTTCTCCTTTTTCGCACTCGTTATTTTTTATACGTTTAGTTGTTTTGATTTTTGAATATAATCAATTAATTTACAATGATGGGTATCATAATTGGTCAAACCAATTATTGTCAAGTGAATTTTTAATATTTCAAGTTATTTTTTAAAATTTTTTAATTTTTCGTAATATTTACTGTGTTTCATTGAATTTCAACCATTAAAAAAACCATTTGATCTTCTAAGAATTTCTTACCAATAAATCTATATTTTGAGATGGGTATTACCAATTTTATTTTATTGTTAAAAATTTAATGGATTAAATTGGATAATTTATCAGTTTGATATTAATGTCCGTCTGGGGGAATAAAACAAAGATTCTCGACAATTTTTATTCGGGAAAATCATATTTGTCTCCTGCAAATGCCCGCATTGCACCGTAGTTGCTCTTTCGTTAAAAGATTCTCTAAAGCTATCTTTTCCGGTATTTTTAAAATTATACAAATTAACTCAACCCGGTATTACGCTTTGGTAAGGATTTTTGATTTTTCTATGCGATCTTTAAAAAAATAGATTTCTGTCTTACTATTTGATTCGTATTCAGTCGTATTTTTTCCAGTTAAATTGTTTGTAAAATGAATGAAGATTTTTACTGCGAACAGGTTTTGAGCGGAAAAACCGAAGTCGAAAAAATTCTCGAAACCGAAAATGTGATTGCGTATTTTCACACGCGACCATTTTACGAGACGCATATCGTTGTCATTCCGAAAAAGCATATTTCATCGCTTTTAACTCTCGAAAAAGCGGACGAACACTTGTTTTTGGAACTGTTTGACGTTATCAGAAAAGTTTCTGAAAAAATTGTCGAAGAAAAAGGCGCGGCGCGGGTTTTGACGAATCTGGGAAAATATCAGGAATCGAAACACCTGCATTTTCACGTCTATTCCGGCGCACAAATTCGTCCTGATAATAAAGTTTAAAAATAGCTTTTCGATTCGAAGATTTTGCCATTGGGAAATTCGTCGTTTGTAACCGAATAAGTAAATTCCTTCTGGACGGAAAATGCGCCGATCTCGCCTTTTTTCGACAAAGCGATAAAACCGACCTGAAATTCTTTTGCTTTACTGACATCGCGTTTGACAATTCTTTTGACGGCTTCTTCGCAAGCTTTTTCGGGCGTGTAGCCGAAGCGCATCAGTTCGACGATCAGATGCGTTCCGCAAATTCGTATGACTTCTTCGCCGACACCGGTCGAAGTTGCCGCGCCGATCTCGTTATCAACAAAAAGTCCCGCGCCGATAACGGGCGAATCGCCGACGCGTCCGTGCATTTTAAAAGCCATTCCGCTCGTCGTGCAGGCTCCCGAAAGATTGCTTTTTGCGTCGAGTGCGATTGTTCCCATCGTGTCGTGATTCGGCGTTCCGTCATCGAAAAATTTGGGTGAAAACTGCTGCGAAGTTTGTCCGCCGTTGTTCATATTTTCGATATTGATAACAGGTTTGTATTTTGATTTTTTGAGCCATTTTTTATAGGCTTTTTCCGCATTAGGGGAAAGTTTTTCGGGATGCCGCTCAAATCCGTTTTGCAGAGCAAACCGCTCTGCGCCTTCGCCTGCCAGAAAAACGTGCGGAGTCGTTTCCATTAATTTTCGCGCCACGGAAATCGGATTTTTGATGCGCCGGAGATATGCGACCGAACCGCAGTTGGCAAACTCGTCCATAATCGATGCATCGAGCGTCACGATGCCGTCGCGGTCGGGATGTGCGCCGAGTCCGACGCAGCAGCTGATTTCATTTTCGGCGGATTTGGCGGCTTCTTCGACCGCATCGAGCGCGCGTCCCTGTTTTGACAAAATGCGCCAGGCTGCCGCATTTGCGCGGATTCCGTTGTCCCAGGTTGAAACGACTGCCGGCGTTTTAACTTTTAACGAAGAATTTTTTTCGTTTTTTTGTCCGAATGTTTTTCTTAAAAAAAGAAGCGGCAAGCTCAATGATGAAAATTTCAGAAACGTGCGACGATTTATCATTATTTATCCTCTTGATTTTGAAAACAATAACACTTTTTTCAGCCTTCCGCTAAATCATTTTCATCGGTTTCAAGCGTTTTCGAGATTTTATCCAGATTCAAACTCCGCGCCGAAGCGTTGAAAATTTCCGAGTAAGTTCCGTCCATTTCGTAAAGTTCGAAATGCGTTCCGCTCTCGACGACGCGACCTTCCTTTAAGACAAAAATCACGTCCGAATTAATAATCTGCGAAATGCTGTGCGAGATAACGACGACCGTGCGGTTTTCCTTGATCGCATCGAGACTGTTTTTAATCTGTTCGGTCGCAATTGCATCGAGGCTCGCGGTCGGTTCATCGAGAAAAATTATCGGCGGATTTTTTAAAAATAAACGCGCAATCGCGATGCGCTGCTGCTGTCCGCCGGAAAGTTGCTGCGCGTCAGATTCATATTTATGCGGCAATTGTTCGATTTGATCGTGCAAATAGGCTTTTCTTGCCGCTTCCTTGATTTCCGCCAGAGTCGCTTTCATATCGCCGTAGCGGATATTTTCTTCGATCGAGCCTTTGAAAATATGATTTTTCTGCAACACGAGTCCGATTTTTCGGCGTAAAAGATGTGTATCATATTTTTGCAAATCTTCACCGTCGAGACAAATTTCTCCGCTTGTCGGCGCGTAGAATTTGCATAAAAGATTCAAAAGCGTAGATTTTCCCGCGCCTGAAAGTCCGACAAAAGCGACGGTTTTTCCCGCCGGAATTTTCATATTGACATCAAAAAGTGCCTGCGTTCCGTTCGGGTATGTGAAATTGACGTTTTTCAATTCAAACTCGCCCTCAAGATTTTTGACGGTTAATTTTCCGCTTTCTTCGATTGCGTCGTCCGCGTCCAAAACTTCAAAAAATCCTTCGGCGTAAGTCAAGGCTTCGTTGATCTCGTCGTAAATCCGGTGAAGCTGGCGGATCGGCGCGGAAACATTATTAAACAGCAAAATATGAAACATAATCGCACCGAGCGTCATCTGCTCATCTAAAACAAGATACGCCGTTAAGATAATTATCAGTGTTACGCCGACCTGTTCGGCAAAGGTCTTGAGCGCGTCGAAAACATAATTTGTCTTGCGTTGCCGGATTTGCGCGTCAATCAAATCTTGTTGCAGCTGCGCTTGTTTTCCGCGTTCGTAATCTTCGCGGACAAAGGATTTAATGACAATGATTGATTCGATGATATTAAAAAGTCCGTTCGTTTTCGTCTCGCGCAAATTACGCAGACCGCGCCGCACGCCCTTTAAAAGTCCGGCTTGATACCAGCTCAAAAGAAAATAGATCGGCGCGACGATTGAAGCGACAAGTCCGACATTAAAATTCGCCGAAAACATTACAATGAGAGCCAAACCGGCATTGGCAAAAAGCGGCAAAAGATCTATAAAAATCCGCTGGACAAAACGCGTCAGACTTTCCGCGCCGCGATCAATGCGCGTCTGCAATTTTCCAGTCGCGTTTTCGTCCGAGGCGAAATAGGCGTATTTGTAAGTTAAAATTCTTTCGACCGCGTATTGCGCGAGTTCGCTCGAAAGATTGATGCGAATGCGTTCGCCGAGCATACTTTGCCCGTATTTGACGGCGATATTAACGAGTTCCTTGCCGAAAAGAATCGCCGTGATAAAAATCAGCAGCGAAGTGCTTTCGGCGGCAGAAACGCCTTCGCGCAAAAGTATTTCAATCGTATCGACCGTGTAGCGCAGAACCAGCGGATTAACCTGCGCCGCCACCGCGCCGATCAAAGTCAGAAACAGCGAGATTATGACCAGACTTTTGTAAGGTTTAACAAAGGGTACGAGCTTTAGGATGATCTGCCAGACATTCATAAATTCTTAATGGATAATGGATAATGGATAATTTGCAAATCAAATTTATAATATTCGCACTATGTTTTCGCTTTTCTTTTCATTATCCATTATCCATTATCCATTATCCATTCTCTCCGCCTGTATTTTTTCGGCGGAAAGCAGTAAATTATTACATTTGCTGTGTGAAAAAAATGAATTCTCTACAAACCAAACAAATTGATCCGGAAAAGCGCGAAACCGCGCCCGAATTATCGCTTTTTCTTCCGGTTTTGGATGAAGAAGAAAACCTGCGCCCGATGCACGCGCGGATTCAGGAAGCGTTAAACGAACTGGGCAAAACGGCGGAAGTTATTTATGTTGACGACGGTTCGACCGATAAATCTCTGGAAATTTTAAGAGAAATCGCAGCGACGGATTCGCGCGTGCGCGTTATTTCTCTAAGAAGAAACTACGGGCAAACCGCCGCGATGAGCGCGGGAATTGACGCGGCAAAAGGCGAAATCCTGATTCCGATGGACGCGGATCTGCAAAACGATCCGAAGGACATTGCGCGGCTGCTCGAAAAACTGAATGAAGGTTACGACGTGGTTTCCGGCTGGCGCAAAAATCGTCAGGATAAACTCATTTCGCGGAAACTTCCTTCAAAAATCGCCAACAAAATTATCTCTTGGATCGGCGGCGTTCCGCTCCATGATTACGGCTGCAGTTTGAAAGCCTACCGACGCGAAGTTATTCAAGATGTCAAACTTTACGGCGAAATGCACCGTTTTATCCCGATCTATGCAAGTTGGGCAGGCGCAAGAGTTACGGAAATTCCGGTTGACCATCATGCGCGAACGGGCGGCAAATCGAAATACGGCATTTCGCGGACGATCAAAGTCGTTTTCGATCTGATGACGATAAAATTTATGGCGGAATATCACACAAAACCGATTTATGTTTTCGGTTCGTTTGGCGCGATTGCGTTTTTTCTCTCGATTTTCGCGGGACTCTGGGCGTTTTATCTGAAATTCATCTCGGGTGTTTCATTTATTCTAACGCCTCTGCCCGTGATTGCGATTGTTTTGCTGGCAATCTCGATGCAGTTTTT
>CAYUGW010000260.1:0-6295 GCA_964444245.1 uncultured Blastocatellaceae bacterium
TTCTGAAATGTTCGATCCAAACGTCTGTTCGTGGATTGAAAAGCGGCACGATTGCGCCTGTTTCGCCGTCTATCGAAGCGATGTCACTGCCTTTGTATTTGTTGCAGATTGCACATGACAAAGCCAGATTTTCTCCGACCGTTTCGCCGCCGTGTTTTTCCGCGATAACGTGGTCAATCTGATGTTTCGCAAAACTGATTTCTTCATCAATCAAACAATATTCGCAAAGACCTTGGGCGCGTTCATAAACCGAATTTCTTAAGGCAGTTGGAATGTAAGTTACACTCATTTTTTCAACTTCTTTTTCGCTTTCGCCTTTGCCATCCGAACGAGATGTTCGACAAATTCATAACTTGCCCAAGTTTGTTTTTCCGCTTCGCTCAAGCCTTCACGCCGATTTTTTTCCAGCAATTCGTCAATCTTTTTCTGCATTTCCGCCGATGGACGCAAAGCAAGAATTTCATCCGGCGCAGGTAAACCGGCGAAAAACTCCAAAACATCGGCGACGCTTTTATAACCGATTGAAGAACTCGCCTCGAATTCGCGCAAACCGAGTTCGAAAATTCTCGACAATTTTCCTTTGTGCGATTGCAGATTCGCGGCTAAATTTTCAGGTAAATCAATTGTTACTTGCATAATTTTGATTTTAACATTTCTTACGCGCTCATTTCCGCTTTTTTCTTGACGATTCTCAGCATTTCGCGTCTGATTAAACCGCTGAACGGCTGAATAAACGTCCAGTAAAATCCGAAGCTCCGACGGCTCGCGTCGTCGAGACAGCGGATGCGCGTTTCGGTCGTCAGACGAGTTTCATTTCCTTTAGCGTCAACCGAAAAATTCCAGACCGCTTTGGCAAAACCTTTTTTGTTAAACTCTCGAAAATTATCCGCATTCACCTTTTGCAGTTCTCCGCGAATCGTCCAAAATTTTCCCGCCAAACCGAGCAGAAGTTCGTTGTCGCGTTTGCCCAAAATTTCAAAGTTCGATTTTCGCAGATCGCGCAGACGCATTTTCGCGCTCGGCATTCCGCGCAGAAACATAAGTGCGCGGATGATCAGCGATTCGCAAAAATCAATTTCATCCACCGATTTAAGAATCGTTTCCGGCGGCGCACAAACCTTTATGTCGTGCGTTTCAACAAAATCATATTTCGGCAGAAAATCGTCAATCAGCATTTTATTAAACTCGTCAAACATAAAATGAGTGAATGCTCATTCATTTTTATAATATACACAAATCAACCGGATTTTGCTAATAAATTTTAAGCGATTCCGACTAATCCTTGTCGTAATATTTGCTTGCTTCATCTGTTTTGCCGTCTGCCAAAGTGCAAAGTCTTCTGAAATTTGAAAGCGAAGCGAGCCAAGCGTCTTCGCCGGCGACTTTTGTAATATTTTCCTTCACTTTCGGGCGATTGACCAAATCTTTTTCTTTGAGAAGAAAAACCGCGTCATCGAAATCCTTTTGCGGTCCGGCGAACATTTTCAAAACTACTAACCATTCTGGCGAAATAAGGCGAATTCCGTTCGGAAAAACGACGGCATCAGCCAACGCCGCCTGATAATATTTCTTGTAACCGTCATTGCGGACGATCCAACGGGCGGTAACTTTATATTTGCCGACCTTGATGATGTAATTATTTCCGCCGAATGTCAGCGGCGCGTTCGGCTGCAAAGAAACGAAATTCGAGCCGATAATATCAACGTCTTTCGTCAGGCGCGCGCTGCCGTAAAGATACATCGCAATGCCGCCGACCAACGCCCATTCGATATTTTCTTTTTCGGCAATTTCGCCGATTTTCCGTGCGGCTTCGAGTCCCGTATCGGTCGAAATTGTCGGGCTTTCGACATTTTTTTGAACTCTTTCGATGATTTCGTTTTCGCTCATTTAATTAAAATCGATAATTTCTCGCCACCCAGTAATGCCAATCTTCAATTGCTTCATTTGTATCTTCGTCATCATCCAACGGTTCGATTTGTTCCAAAGGCACATCTAAAACATCTCCGTTCCATTCGATTTCGACGAACATCGAATTTTCACATTCATCTGTGGGCGACATTCCCAAAACCTTTACCTTTTCACCCAATTTCAGCGGCGAAGTTCTTTTTTTAATCCTGCACCTTGCCTGAAAGGGAAATGAAATTTTATCTTCGAGATAATAATACCAGCCCATCGCTCTTTCGGTCTCATCATACGCATCAACCACGACTTCATCTACAATGCGGTTTTCCCGCTCTTCATCTTCTTCAATCTGTTCAATCATTTTTCGTAAACTCCTACATCAATTTCTTCAACTGTCAAAACTTCCCGTAAAACCTGCGGCGAAATCGCTACCAAAAACCCGCGCTTTCCGCCGTTGATAAAAATTCGCTCCAACTGAAAAATCGTTTTTTCCGCCAATACCGGCATTTTCGTTTTCGTGCCGAAAGGAGACGTGCCGCCGATTAAATAACCTGTCAACTTCGATGCTTTTTCGGGCGCGGCGGGTGCGACCGATTTTACTCCGAGATACCGCGCCAGATTTTTCGCCGAAACCTGCCGGTCGCCGTGCATCAACACGATCAGAGGCTTTTTCTCATTCGTTTCAAAGATCAGAGTTTTGACAATTTCGTGTTCGTCAACGCCTAAAACTTCCGCCGAATGCCGCGCTCCGCCCTTTTCGACATATTCAAAAACGTGCGGCATAAAATCAACGTTTTTCTCTCTTAACACGCGGATCGCGGGCGTTATCGGATAATTCATCTTCCTTGTCCTTTGCGGTTTTTACTTTTTTCGAGTTCATCAATTTGACGCTCAACAGCCAGAGTTCGTCAACCGTTTTCAATCTTTCCTTAACCGCTTTCGGCGACATATCAACTTTCATTTTCCGCCTCACGGAGATTTTTGATGTCGAGCAAATCCTGTTCGCGTCCGCTGATGGTTTTTAATTTTATCAAGCCTTCACGCGAAACCGTCCAGGTTTTTCCGTCTTCCCATTCGATTAGTTCGCGGTTTTCCCAAACTTCTTTCAGCGCATCGGTTACGAGCAAAAAGTCGAGCGTAAAAAGCCTTTTCGACTCCTTATCAATTTTAGAAATCCGCCGAATCTCGATTGCGCCGTCGTGAAAATGAAGCGGCAGACCTTCAACGTCATAACCGAGCGTTTCGGCAATTTTCCAAACGTCCGCCAGATTTTCCGACAAAACCAGTAAATCAATGTCAATCGTCGCTCTTGGCAAACCGTGAATCGCCATCGCCCAACCGCCGCAAATTGCATATTCAATCTTTCGCCGGTTCAGCGTTTCGGTAAAATTCACAAATTCTTCCAGCAAACTCGACATTTATTTTAAAAACAACGGAGCGGCGAAAATTCCCGCGCCGAGCAAAAATATAACGAAAAACGCCGCGCCGATTTTTTCGATCTTCCAAAAAATCAACTGCTCGACCGCCCGCATCAAGGCAAACAAAGAGATCGCGCCTAAAATTACATTACCCAAATTTGTTTCGAGCAAATCTTCGGCGAAAAAGAAACAGAGAAACGCGAAAACGAAAAAAATATAAGTCAGCCGCAGATTCAAAACCTGCATCACGCCGCGATTTATCGAATTCAGTTTCGGCAATTCGGTTTTCCAATCAAACAATTTCCAAAACGCCAGATGAAACAGCGCAAACGCCAGACAATAAAAACCGCCGATGTAAATTAGTGTTTTCAAAGTTCAATCCTTTTTCTCAGCGTAAAAATGAATACCCAAAACCGCCATCAATAACACAATCGCGCCCACATCAATCAAAGCGACTTGCCGGATTTGCGAAGTGTAATTCGGCGCGGTAAATGCAAGAAAAATAAACGCCAATTTGCTGATTAAAGCCAGCGCAACGGCAAAAAGTCTAAATTCCGGCTTGAAAGCCGCGTAAATCAACATTGCACCGACCAAACCTAAAAGAACGCCGCGATGCCGCATCAAAATCAATAAACTTTCGCCATCAATCGGAATGCCGTAAAGTTTGACGGTTTGTGCCGCGTCAAAAAATACGATTACCGGCAAAATGTTGATGATGCCGACAATAAACAAGATGATTGAAGCAATTTTGTTCAACATTTCTTTATTCGGGCAAAAGCGTAAAACTTTCGCAATGGTTCGGCTTAAAAACCGAAAAATGACGGCGGTCAACCGTTAAAATCTTTTCAATTTCAAGTCTTTCGGCAATCGCCACGATACAGGCATCAACCAGATCAATGTTGTTATCTTCATACTTTTCCAAAATTTCGGCGGCGCGTTCCAGATCGCTTTCGGTTGTGCGGACGAGTTCAAAATCTCCATTTGCAACGCTTCGCAAAAAGGCTGTTAAGGTTTTGACATCCAGTTCACGCAAAATCAGATATGCCAATTCGGGTAAAACGACATCAGGCAAAAGCGCATTCGGCAATACGGTCGGCATAAGCCTTTTGCATTCAATATGAAACAAGTCTTTCTTATCAAAATACGCGAAAAGAAAACCTGTATCAAAAATTAATTTTTCCATTACGGCAAACTCCAGCCTTCACGTTTGTTGATGCCTTCGGCAAGAATCTCATCAACTCTCTGCGAAACATCACCTGTTTTGCTTTCGCCGATACCCGAAAGTTTCAAAACTCTTTTAAGTCTGGCTTTTTGCTTTGCTTCTTCTGATTCATTGCCGTTCGTCGAACCTTCGACTTCGATTTCTTCGACAAATTCTAAAACCTTCGCTTGTTTTTCGGGCGGCAAAACGTGGATTTTTTCGATTAAGGTTTGTTCTAAATTTTCCATAAAATATTTTCACTCCTTATACTCCCAAAATCTATTGTGTCCACACTCAATTATTTTACCATTGTGATATATCTGAGCGTATAAGGCTTGTCCTTCAACATAAACTCTTATGTCTTTATCAGTAAATGCAAGATGAAAATGAAAGTCTTCGCCTGCATCTATCGGAATTATTTCAAATTCATCACCGGGCATCATTCCATAATCTTCGCCCCAAGGTTCAAGCCATAAGATAATTGGTTTTGGAAAGTTATTGGTAATTTTTATTTTCACGTTTCATTTCTCAAAACGAACTTCTTTATACCGAAAACACGAAACAAGATGATCGTTGACTAAACCGCAAGCCTGCATAAACGCGTATATAATGGTCGAACCGACAAAATTAAAGCCGCGCTTTTTTAGATCTTTGCTGATCGCGTCGGAAACGGCGGTTGACGCGGGAACTTCAGATAAATTTTCCCAAGCGTTGACAATCGTTTTTCCGCCGACAAACTGCCAGATATATTTATCGAAACTGCCGAATTCTTCTTTGATTTTCAAAAAAGCATTTGCGTTTTGGACAGCCGATTTTATTTTCAGACGATTGCGGATAATTCCTTCGTTTTCAAGAAGTTCGGCGCATTTTTTTTCGTCATAAAGCGCGATTTTTTTGTAATCGAAATCATCAAACGCGGCGCGATAATTTTCGCGTTTTCGCAAAATCGTGTCCCAGCTCAAGCCCGCCTGCGCGCCTTCTAAAATCAAGAATTCAAACAATCTTTGATCGTCGCGTGTCGGCACGCCCCATTCCGCGTCGTGATAGAAACGCGCCAAATCGTTTTTCGCCCAATCGCAGCGCAGATTTTCATTTTGCATAATCTTCAAACGGCAGATATTTTTCGATCAAATCCTGCGGTTTCAAATTTAAGAAATCCGCGTGCGCTTCGACGACCGAGGCGCATTTTAAGATTTCTTCTTCGGAATTAACCGTCGTAATTCCGATTGATTTCATTCCGGCACGGTGCGCGGCTTCAAATCCGCCGATCGCGTCTTCAAAAACGATGCAGTTTTCGGGCGCGACACCGATTTTTTCCGCCGATTTTAAGAAAATTTCGGGATTCGGTTTGCCGTTCGTAATTTCGTCGGCAGTCGTAATCGCGCCGAAAAATCTTCGCAAATCCAGACCGTCGAGAATAAATTCCATATTAGCAACTGGCGCGGCGGTCGCCACCGCCATTTTGATTCCCAAATTTTTAGCTTCTTCCAAAAATTCGATCACGCCTTCGACCGGCTTTCTTTCCGACAGAAAAGATTCGCGGTAAAGCGTTTCCTTTCTGCGACCGAGTTCTTCGATGCGTTCATCGGAAATCTCGCCGAAAACCGTCGGCAAAATCTCCCGGTTTGTTTTTCCGGCGGTTTTTACCAGAAAATCGTGAGCATTTATCTCGATTCCGTTTTCGTTTAAAAGTTTTCCCCACGCTTCGGTGTGAAAATACATATTGTCAACAAGTGTGCCGTCCATATCGAAAATGAAGGCGCGTTTTTCGTAA
>CAYUGW010000261.1:0-6292 GCA_964444245.1 uncultured Blastocatellaceae bacterium
TACTTCTGCAATTCGTCGTGCCGAATTTCGCTTATGCCGATTCGGTCAAAGGTTTGATGGAAACCGCTGACAAACAAGGGTTTACAAACGAAAAAGTGTTGAATCTGCATACGATCTCGCATAATTCCGAATTTTATTTTGCCGGCAGATTGATCCGCGCCCAAGACGGACGGCTGCGGAAATTTCTCGGTGTGGCGGAAATTATCGAACAAATTAATCTGGAAAACGGCAACAATGTGCTGGTTTTAGTTCCGCTCGAATTCTTAAATGATTTAACCGAAAGCAATCTCGTCGAATCAAATGTTCTAGGCAATAACGGTGAACTGGCGATTGTTTTGGTGAAAACGAAATAGCAAAAAAGTGAAAAAGTTTAAAAGTTTAAAGGTGAAAAAGTTTTTAGGCTTCTCAAGTTCAGGTTTTTCCAACAAATCGAAGAATTCATAAAAAAAATTTCAGCGAAAAGACAAAAAAACTTTTAAACTTTTTCACTTTTAAACTTTTTCACTTTTAACCTTTCAATCTTCCGCCGCACGTTTCAATCTGTCCATCAAAGCCAGACCGATTCCCTTTTCTTCGACCGTTTCGCAGTAAATCGTTGCGATTTTTGCCGCATCGCACTGCCGGAAAAAATCAAAAACAAAATGCGCGTATTCTTCAATTGATGTGCAGATTTTTACTAATTCAAAATCAATTTCAGGCTTATTCAAACCGATAAACGCTCTCGATTTTCGATTTTCGATTTTCGATTTTCGATTAATCAAGACGACTTTCGCACGCGGTGAATAATGGCGATGCTTTAAGCCCGGGCTTTTAATAATTTCATTTTTCTTCACCTGATAAATTCGCGTTTCAGGAATTATTTTCCGCAAATCTTCAAGTGTGACCGCGCCGCTTCTTAAAATCAAAGGTACGTCCGAAGTGCAGTCAACAACTGTTGATTCCAGACCGATTTCCGTCGTTTCGCCCTGCAGAATGCAGTCGATTCGCTCGTTTAAATCTTCAAAAACCGCCTGCCAGGTCGTCGGACTCGGTTTGCCCGAAAGATTCGCCGAAGGCGCGACGAGCGGCGTTTCGCAACATTGCAAAAATTCCTGTGCGAGCCGGTTTTTCGGCATTCTCACGCCGATTGTTTCCAGTCCGGCGGTCGCAATAAGAGGAACTTGCGCTGACTTTGGTAAAACCAAAGTCAGCGGCGCGGGGAAAAACGCTTTGATAAATTTTTGCGCGTTCGGCGTAATTTCTTTGACGAGCAATTTGATTTGTTCGAGATTTCCGACGTGCGCGATCAGCGGATTATCATTCGGTCTCTGCTTTGCTTCAAAGATTTTTTCAATTGCCTTTTCGTCAAAAATATTCGCACCGAGACCGTAAACCGTTTCGGTCGGAAAGGCGACGATTCCGCCTTTTTTGATAAATCGGGCGGCTTTTTCAGCTGATTTTGTCAGAAAAGTTTCCATTTTGTGTAAAAACTTGTTTATAAATGTAAAATAATGCTTGTATTCCAGAAAAATTATGTTATTTTATAAATACTTCCACTCTTAAAATAAACACTCAGTCCGTCTATTCACTTCAATTAACGAAAATTTCGCAAAGAATTTTCTAAAATTATGACTAAAAAGACTTCATCAACTGTGTCAAAAGCAGAAAACTCGATAATGCTCGTTGAAGATGATCGAATTGTAGCAAAATTGCTGCGACATTTGCTTGTTCAGCGCGGATTTACCGTAAATATTTCTTCCAACGGGCGACAAGCAATCGAAGAACTCGACAGCAAAAAACCTCCGAGTCTGATTCTGCTCGATATTATGCTCCCCTTTGCCGACGGTTTTGAAGTTTTGTCCAGAATCCGCGCGCGCAAAGGTTGGGAAAAAGTTCCGATTATTATGCTGACTTCAAAAACGCAGGAATTCAATGTCGTCCGGGCGTTTGAAGGCGGCGCGGACGATTATATGACCAAACCTTTTCAGCCCGGTGAATTGATGGTCAGAATCAATCGTTTTTTACGTTAAAAACTATGAAAAAAGTATTTTTAATTTTCAGTCTGACATTTCTGGTTTCTTTAATTTCCATTCAAACGATTTCGGCACAAACCGAACCCGAACAAAATCAACGGATCGAAGAAACCGAAAAACCGGAAAAACCGGAAAAAAGCGAAAAATACGAAGCGCAGATTATCGTTTCGACCGAACATTTATCGCGCGGTCTCGGCACGTGGCGCACCGCGTCGCTGTATGTTCAGCGAAAATTCGACAACCGGCAGATCGTCTGGGCGAATTACCGCGTCAGCGACCGCAACGGCAACCGCGATCAGGAATTTGTCGGCGGAATCTACAAACCTTTGAAAAACAAATGGGCTTTTATGGCGGAAGCGATGTACAGCCCTTCGCATAAATATGTCGGCAAATTTTCCGCAACGGGCGAGGTGGAAAAGGTCTTGAAAAAAGGCTATGTCGCACATCTCGGCGGAAAATTCACGAAACATACCACGGCAGAAGCGGCGACAGGCTACGGAATCCTGGAAAAATACTGGGGAAACAACCGCGCCGCTTACACGCTTTACGTAACGAATTTGAGCAACGCCGGAACCGCGCCGACGCACCGCATTCAATACAATCGCTATTACGGCGAGCGCGTCAACAGCGTCGGCGTTGCGGTTTCAGCGGGGCGCGAACACGAAAATCTCGGTCCCGATCTCGGAGTTTTGCGAAGCGATACGTGGAGCGTCAGCTTTTCCGCAAAGCATTGGCTGACCAGAAATTTCGGTCTGAGTGTTGACGGCACGATTCACCGGCAGGGCGATTTATATTATCGCAGAGGTTTAACATTTGGCGCACGTTATCGCTTTTAATCTGACAATTACATTAGCCTGGTGGACGGGAATTTTGTTCACCGCGCTGAGTATTTTCTGCATCGGCACAATGTTTTGCCTGCGCGGGAGAGTTGAACTGTTGAAAAACCGAAGCAAAGAGGTCGCCGATAAATGGCAGGAAACGCTTTATCAAGTAACATTTTCGCCGGAATCGGAAGTGCGCCCGAAAGGACAGGAAGCGCATAAATTAACCAAAGATGAAAAGAAAAATCTGCTTTTCGCGTTAAACGAAAAAGGCAGATTCGATCCGGTCGAGCCGCTTCCCGAAAAGGATTTGCCGGATTTTTTGTTTTTGTGGAATTATCTGCACGAAACCCTGCGCGGCGCGGCGAAGGAAAACCTGAATTCCCTCGCTCAATTTCTCGAAGTCAATAAAACAGCCTTCAAAATGCTGAAAAGCATTTCCTTGGAAAAGCAGATTTTAGCGATCAATACGCTCGGAAATCTTCACGAAATGCAGGCTTACGAAGAAATCGAAAAATTGATTGTCGCGCGTGATCCGATAATTTCGCTCTGGGCTTGGCGTTCGCTTTTTCGGATTGATTTTGAAGAAACGCTAGAAAAACATCTTTCGATGATCGCCCGGCGGACGGATTGGTCGCCGAATTTGGTCGCCAAGGTTCTGCTTGAATTAGACAGAGATTTGATTTCCGAACCGCTCACACGGCTCGTCAAAAAAACTTATATGCAAAAAATCGGCGAACGACAAATGGCGCGGATCGTTTCGTATTTAACGATTGTTCACGTCAGTTCTTACGAAAAATTAATTCATAAAATTTTGCACGAAAGCGATCAGCCGGAAGTTCTGATCGCCTGTCTGCGCCTTGTCAATTCGGGCAAATCGCTGCCGCGCGTGCGTGAGTTGTTAAAGAGCGAACGCTGGGAAATTCGTCTGCAAGTCGTTCAGACTCTGGGACGCATCGGACACGCCGAAGACACAAAACTTCTTCTTGATTCGCTCAATGATATGGATTGGTGGGTGCGTTATCGTTCGGCTTCGGCTCTGCTTCAAATGCCTTCGATGAGCGAGAAAAAAATCGAAAAACTCGCCGAAACTCTGCCGAACGAATTTGCCCGCGACATTCTCCGACAAGTCCTCGCCGAAAAGCGTCTGTTATGCAATACGCCGACTTCATCTCCTATTTTATCCAAGTAGTTCAATGGTTCTTTCTTGGATATTTCGTCGCACTGAACGGTATTTATTTGATCCTGACAATAATATCGCTCGGCGTTTTACCGCGTTTTATCCAGCGTCAGACGATTCATAAATTCCCGCTCTCGGAAACCGGATTCGAACCGCCGATTTCGCTGATCGTTACCGCCTATAACGAAGAAGCGGTCATTGTCCCGACCGTCAAAGCACTGCTTCAACTCGATTATCCCGAATTTGAAATTATCATCGTCAATGACGGATCGAAAGATAATTCGATCGCTGTTTTAACCGAAGAATTCAAACTCGAAATTCTGCCCGTCGCCTTTCGCCGAAGGATCGAACACAAACCCGTCAAAGCGGTTTATCAATCGAAGATTCATCACAATTTGCGCGTCATTGACAAGGAAAACGGCGGCTGCAAGGCGGACGCGTCGAACGCCGGAATCAACGGTGCGCGATACGGGCTTTTTATGCCGCTCGATGCCGATACGATTCTGGAGCGCGATTGCTTAAAACTGATGGTTCAGCCCTTTCTGCTCAATCCCGACACGGTCGGAGTCGGCGGAAACGTACGAATCTTAAACGGCTGCGAAGTCGAGGGCGGTCAGCTTGCAAAGATCGGTCTGCCGAAAAATTTTCTCGCGCTTTTTCAGGTTTTGGAATATACGAGAGCGTTTTTAAGCGGCAGAGTCGGCTGGAATTATTTTAACGCTTTGCCCTTGATTTCCGGCGCATTCGGGCTTTTTAAGAAGGAAGCGGTCACGGAAGTCGGCGGCTACAGCCATAAATCGCTCGGCGAAGATATGGACCTTGTTCTTCGCCTGCATCGCCATTTTCGCCTGAGCGGAAAACCGTACCGGATAGATTTCGTTATTGATCCGGTGTGCTGGACGGAAGCACCGGAAACCTTCGGCGTTTTGAAACGGCAGCGCGTTCGCTGGCAGAGAGGTCTTTTCGATTGTTTGTGGGAAAACCGCAAACTGATGTTTCATCCGAAAGGCGGTCCGGTCGGCTGGACTTCGTTTCCGTTTCTGCTTTTTCTCGAAGGCATCAGCCCGATTATCGAAGTATTCGGGCATCTGTTTTTTCTGCTCTGCTTTTTTCTCGGCTTGATCAGCGGCGAAGGCGCACTCGCGTTTTTGCTGCTTTCATTCGGCACGGGCTTTCTGCTTTCGATCTCCTCGATTTTTTTGGAAGAAATCACCTTTCGCACCTATCCGCGCAAAAAGGATCTGCTGATTTTGATCTTCGGCGCGTTTCTGGAAAATTTCGGTTATCGCCAGATGATGTCGCTCTGGCGGCTCGAAGGAATTGTTAAATGGATTCTTAGAACCGAATCAAGCTGGGGAACAATGACGCGCAACGCTTCGTGGTCTTCTGCCGCGCCGTCCGCGCCGACGAAACCCGCGATTCCGCCCGTTTCAACGGAAAATAAAGCGGCGGGAAAAGTAATCGAACAGGAACAAAAAGCGTAAAAAAAAACAATTTCAGAATTTTTTTTTCACTCCTTTGCGCTCTTTGCGTCCTTTGCGTTTAAAAACAATTCTTTTAACGCAAAGGACGCAAAGAGCGCAAAGAGTTTTTACTCAGGATTCGAATTTTTAATAAATCAAACACGGCAAAAAATTTCGTCTTTCGTATCCGCTTTGAGTCTTAATGCGTAAGAGTTAAAATCAATTTAATGACATTAGACGAAAAGCTCCAAAATCTCCCGACCGAATCCGGCGTTTATATTTACCGGAACGACGGCGGAAAAATAATCTATATCGGCAAGGCGAAAAATCTCAAAAACCGCGTCCGACAGTATTTCCAATCTTCGCGTAATATGGACGCGAAGACGCGCCGCCTGGTTTCAAATATCGCCGATCTCGAATTTATCGTTGTTGATAACGAGGTCGAAGCTCTCGTTCTGGAATCGAATCTCATCAAAAAACACAAACCGCGCTACAATATTTTACTAAAGGACGACAAACAGTATCCGCATCTGAAGATCACGAATGAGCCTTTTCCGAAAGTCGTTATTACGCGCAAAATAGTGCGCGACGGCGCGAAATATTACGGACCTTTTCTGCCCGCAAGTTTAGCGCGAAAAACTCTTGATCTGATCAATCGCACATTCCAGCTTCGCACCTGCAACATCGAAATTGACGGCAAACTGCCGCGTCCATGTCTGGAATATCATCTGAAACGCTGCCTTGCGCCGTGTGTTAAGGAACTTTGCAAACCCGATGAATATAAGGAAGCGGTCGGCGACGTAAAACTCCTGCTCG
>CAYUGW010000262.1:0-6283 GCA_964444245.1 uncultured Blastocatellaceae bacterium
CGTCGGGTTTGTAGGCTTTTAATTGTTCGAATGCTTCGAGCGATTGCGCGAATTGACGTTTTTTGTAATACGCGATGCCGAGCAGTTCAAAGGCGTTGGCATAATCGGGTTTGAGCGCGATGGCGCGTTTGTAGGCGAGAATTTCTTCGTCGGTGCGACCTAATTTATTCAAACTTAAACCGAGCGAATATTGAATTTCGGCTTTATACGGATTGAGTTTTGTCGCTTGCCGGTAAGCGTCGGCGGCTTCTTCGTAATTTTTCAAAGCGTAGCTCGATGCGCCGATATTGATATAGGTTTCCGACCAGCGCGGACGAAGCTGCGCCGCTTTTTTCGAGGCTTCGAGCGATTCCTTGTGACGACTGAGCATTCCATAGCAATAGCCAACCTGATACCAGGCTTCGGCATAATTCGGATCAATTCCGACGGCTTTTTCAAAAAAAGCGACGGCTTTCGCATAATCATCACGCGAGAGATAGCCCAAGCCTTGCGAGTACGAACTCTCGGCGGAAGCACGTTTATTTTCCGCCGTTTCCGCGTTTAGCGAAGCAAGAGTTTTCAATTCGCCGATTTTTAACCGGGCGATTCTTTCACCCGGCACGGCAAAATTCAGACTCTGACCTTCGGCGGCTTGAAGCGTTGCCACACCGATCACCTGCCCGCGCATATTGACGACGGGCGAACCCGAAGAACCCGGCGAAATCGCCGCGGTAATTTGAATTATTTTGCCGTAACCCGGAAACTCGCGCACGGCGGAAACAATGCCGTTTGAAACCGAACCTTCCAGACCGTACGGATTTCCGATCACCAAAATGCTTTCGCCTTCCTGCGGCGTTTCGGGCGCGATTATCAGTGGAATTGCGCTTTCCGGCAGTATATCAACCTGCAAAACCGCCAGATCGCCTTCGCCGTCAACCGCCACCACGCCGTTTGCCGTGAATTTTTTCCCGTTGACCAGTTGAACGACGACGCGGCTCGATTTTTCGATGACGTGGCGATTCGTGATAATCAGATTTTGGGAAATAAAAAAACCGCTGCCGCGTGAAATTTGCGTCCCCTTGCCGTCAAAAGTTTCGATGGCAACCGCCGAAGGCTTTATTCTTTTGACCAATTCCGGCAGCAAATCCTGCGCCGCAACTTGTAAGGCACAAAACACGAATAAAACCTGCAAAAGAAAAATTTTGAAAAAGGCACTTTTCATTTTGATAAAATCGCTACACAGCGGATTATAAGGTTTTTATTCGATTTAAACAAATTACAGACAAAAAAAACGGTTTTGCAGGGTCTTAACGACTGGAACGCAGACAGCCTGTCTGCATGAGCGCGTGAGCGCGAAAAAGCCTTTGATCGCAATAAACTTTATCGAAAGCAAAGGCTTTTTCGCGCTCACGGATCTCTGCAAGCGAGCCGCCCCGCGTTCCAGTCTTTTTTACTATTTTATAATTCCGTTTCCGTCCAGAGCCGAGTAAATATCGGACGAATAAAGCCCGAGCCACTCGTCCGAGCGTGGAGTTAAAAATAATTCCGTATAGACTTTTTCATTAAATTTTTCGACATCGGCGGAAAAAGGATTTTCGCCGAGCCATTCGTAAATTTTCGTGTGAAAAAGATATTCGTTTCTGACGGTATCAATCGCCGCGAAATTTTCAAGATTGGCGATCATTTGCAAAAAGGTTTTATTATCTAAATCGCTGTTTTTCGCGGTTTGGCGGCGGATAAAACTAACGCTTTGCGAATCAATCGCCGTTTTTCCCTGTAATTTTGCGAGTTTTTTCCATTCTTCCAGATTAGTGTTTTCCGCCAGCACGGTTTCATCGAAGGTCAGAGTTCGGACGAGCGGACGTTCGACAGCCATTTTTGTCACGGCAACGGGCATTGCCGTGATTGCCGTCGGATTAATATTTATTACGGGATTTTCAATGTTTTCCGGCAATTTAACGCCGATTCTCTTTAAATCGCTTTTCCATTTATTAAGAAGCTGCGAGCGGCGCATTGCTTGAAATTCACTCAAATAATTCGGGCGTTTTTGAACGGTTTGATGCAGATTTTTTGTCAGATTTAAATATTTCGCGAATTCCTGCGGACTGTATAAACCGGGCAGAGCGTCGAGAATTCTGCCGTTTTCGTCGAGGAAATAATGAATGCTGTTTCCCGTGATCGTGCGCTCGATCTTGCGCCCGTCGCCGAAATCAATCGTGATGCGCGGCGCGGGTCTGACCGATTTCCAGTGCAGAATATAATTTTCGCGCAAATTTTTGGAAATTTCCGCATTCGAATAAAGAATCGAACGGAAAAAACGGCTGTTCGCACAACTGAATTCTTCATTTAAATTTCCCAACAGCCGCAAAGACAAAATCGGTTTATTGGCTTTTTTCGAGGCTTTTTTCGCTTCTTCCAAATCCGTGAACCAGTACAATCCGGAAGCGTAAGCGTCCTTTTGCATCGCTACACTGTCAATCGCGTCGGCAATTCGCGTCCACGATTCGAAGCTTTTTCCGGTTGCGGAAAATTGTTTTATTTCGCCGGCGTAAACCTTAAACAGTTCGTCCAAACCGCTTTGCCCGGTTTGGCGCAAAGCATTTATCGCCATTTCCGATTCCGTTTTGTTTTCGGAAACCGCTTGACGGGCGAATTCTTCCGAAGAATTGGCAAAAACGGAAATTGTTAAAATAAAAAGACAAAATGGCAATAAAAATTTTGTGTGTCGCATATCAAAAACTCCTTAAAATCCGGGATAGATTAATTTGTTTGGTGTCGAAAAATAATCAACAGTTGTCTTTGAACGCTTTTATTTTTTGTAATTTGCCGCTTTTTTTATTTTTTTGAAAATTTTCTCGTAAATTCTGCGACATCTGTAAAAGAATCGGCGAAAAAATCAGCCGGAAAGCGTCGGCGAATGTTTGAATCCTCAAAGGCACGACCGCCGAGTATTACCTGTGCATCGGTCTTACAGAGTTTGTCGTTAAAACTGCGAAAATCGCGGGAAAGCCTTTCGATGTCGGTCAAAATTGTTGAAGAGATACAGATAATTTTCGGAAGATTTCGGGCAATTTCGTCGCAAAGCGAATAAAGCGGTAGATTCGTGCCGAAATTTATTACCTCGAAACCTTCTTTTTCAAAAATCATCTGGACGAGATGTGTCGGAAGTTCGTGAAAATCGCCTTCGATCGTGCAGCAAATTGCCGTTTTTCCGTTCGATTCGCTGACCGGAACCAGATTTCGCAATTTATAAAGCGCACAGATCGCCGTGCGTGTGGCGAGATGTTCCTGAGCGATAGTCAATTCGCCGGCAAACCAGAGTTCGCCGATGCGTTTCATCGCCGGAGAGATTATTTCGTCAAAGATATATTCGAGAGATTTGCCGTTTAAATGAGAATTTATAAAAATATTGGAAGTTTCTTCTTCGCATCCGTTGATGAGCGAATGAAAAAGTTCGGAATCGGAATAATTCTTATTTTCCCGGCGGCGAATGGAAGCCGAAACGACCGATTCATCGCCGCTGCATTGACGTAAACCGAGTTCCTGTTCGCGCTGAAAACGGGCGATTTCTTCAACGCGAAAACGCCTGTGTCCCCCGCTCGTGCGTTCAGATCTCAAAAGCCCCGCGTCTTCCCAACGCTTGACGGTCGCATCACTGACGCAGCACAAACGCGCAACTTCCTTAGTTGTTAAACTTTTCAGCACGGACATATTTTGATTGTATTAAAATTTTACTTTTTTAAAATTTCGGCAAAAAAACAGAAAGATCGGAATTTTAGAAAAAAACTCCAATTCAAATAATATACAAAACGCTTAAACCGCACAAGTTCGATGCACCGATTTTTTTTGAAATTAAGAGATTTGTCATAATACATCTTCAATTTATATAAAATATTAAAAATATGCTTGACAATGATTTTATACTTTTATAATATAGAAACCGCTTAAACCGCTCAAGGCGTAATTATTATAAATTTTATGATAATTGCCGGGAAATTAACTTAAAAATATGGAAGAGCGAACAAAGGGAAGGTCAAACGAACAAGGGTAGGCAAAAAATGAAAGCCGCAGTTATTAAAGTAACAGCGGCTTTCGGGTTTTAAAATGATAAAGACAATTTTAATTCTGCAAATCGCTTCAACGCTTGTTTTAGTCGGAGTGATCTGGATTATTCAGCTCGTTCAATACCCGTTTTTTTCCGAAGTTCATAAAGATAATTTCCCGAAATACCACGCCGCGCATACATTTTGGATCACGCCGGTCGTCGCGCCCGCGATGATCGTCGAACTTGTTACTTCAATTCTCATAATCTTTTACGCGCCGGTAAATATTGATCCGAAACTGCTTTATTTCGGACTTTTTCTGACAATCATCGTCTGGCTTTCAACCTTTTTCATACAAATTCCAATGCACAATAAACTTGCGCTCGGCTTTGACGCGCAAGCGCATAAAACGCTCGTCAATTCAAACTGGATTCGCACCCTTGCGTGGAGCGTGCGCGGCGCGTTGGTTTTGTATTTCGCGTGGAAAACAATTCACATTTAGTCATTTGCCATTTTTCCTTTGCGCTTTTGACGGAAAAGATTACAATTTTTATCGGCGATGAAAATTTCATATATTAAACCCGAAGATGCGATTTTTCTTCATACGGAATTAATGAAATCATTCGGCGAAACCCGTTGCGGCTTGAATAGTTATGAAATGCTCGAATCAGCTCTGGCACGACCGCATAATTCGGCGATTTATGAAAATGCGGATATAATCCGTCAAACGGCTTCGCTTTATTTCGGTTTGGTCAAAAATCGAATTTGGCGCGGCGGAAACAAACGAACGGCAACCGTTTTGATTAAAGAATTTCTCGAAATAAACGGTTGTCAGCCGACTTGGAATCTTGAAGAGATTATGCAATTAGGGCGTAATGTTGATAAAGATGTTTGGAAAGTTGACGAGATTGAAAATTGGCTGCGGAATAAAATTATTTAAATGGAGTATTGAAAATGTCATTTGAAAGCAGTATGGGAATTCTTATTATTATTGGTTTGGGGCTTTATGCTGTAATGTTTCTGCTTGTAAGAAATATAAAAAACGTCTCGCAAATAAGAAAAAGCGTATATCTTATTTTGCCAAACATTTTTATGATGGCAGGTTTATTATTTTTGCATTTCTATAATTCCACGTTTTTACCGCCTAAACTCGTTCAATCAGTTGAAAGAATTGATACTTTAGATAAAGCTGAAAGTAGAATTCGAGAGTTGGAATATCATTCAAATCATGTTGAAATTTATTTACAGCATTCAAGAAGGGAAATGTTTCTGTTAGTGGGCTTTCTAGGGTTAATGTTCTTAATTCCACTATTTGTCATTGCGATTGGAATTGCCAAACCTCTGGAAGAAACGAAAATTATTGAAGAGAATTTAACTTGAGCAAAGATACTGAATGGTCCTTTACCGCAAATTTAGCGGAAGTTAAAAAGTAAAGATGTTAAAATCGGGTTTTGAGGTGAATTTATGCAGACAGATACGATTCAAATTACAGGTTTGCCGCCGTCCGTAATAGAAGCGGTTGAACATAGAGCGAAAGAAATCGGTGCAACTGCCGAAGATTATGTGAGATATTTAATCGAAGAAGATTTGGCTTCGACCTTGAGTATGCGCGTATTATTTGCGCCGGTGCGCGAACAAATAAGGACGAGCGGAATTTCCGAAACGGAATTGGACGAATTACTGGAAGAGGCGCGGGAAGAAGCGTTTCGGGAAAATAATAAATGAAAATTCCTGCCGTCTTCGACTGTATGATTTTTTTGCAAGGCTTGGTTAAAGAAAAAGGATTTGCGGTTGAATGTCTGGAATTATTTGAAAAAGGAGCAGTTGAACTATTTGTCAGCGAAGAAATTCTAGCGGAAATTGCCGATGTTTTGACAAGACCGAAACTTCAGGAAAGATTTTCACTCCTAACCGTTGAAAGAGTTGAAAGACTTTTGGAACTTCTTCGTCAAAAAGCGGTTTTGATTAAAAAAGTGCCGCAAATCTTTAGATATTCGCGCGATCCGAAAGACGAAAAATATATCAATCTGGCAGTTGAAGCAAATGCGGCTTACATCGTCAGCCGTGATAATGATTTGCTTGATCTGATGACGGATTTTACGGATGAAGCAAAAGAATTTCGCCAAAGATTCAGACCGCTCAAAGTGATCGAACCTTTGGAATTTTTACGAATTATTGAAACTGAAGAATAAATATGAACAATCTATTTACAGCAAATTTAGCGGATGTTGACGCGGTGATAAACGATGCGATCAACAATG
>CAYUGW010000263.1:0-6283 GCA_964444245.1 uncultured Blastocatellaceae bacterium
TTGTATCGCGGTCGCCACCCGGATTAAGTTTGACAGGACCGGTTAATTCAAAACTGTTTAATTTTGAAATTCCGATCATCAATTTGCCGCCGTCTAAAATCTCGAATCTGTTTCTTCCGGCTCCGGCAACCTCCGAATAATCCGGTATCGGGAAACCCAAATCAAAAGTAGGATCAATACTGCCGTCGGAATTAAGGCGCACGAAATTTTGTTTCTCTACCCCGTTAAAAACATAATCAAACCAGCCGGAAACAATGATTTTGCCGTCGCTTTGGGTGCGGATTTGATAAATATCGCGGATAATTGAAAAATGATTTCCGGTTCCGCTCGTATTGATTTGAAAAGTTTCGTCAACCGTCGAATCAGCATTCAAGCGCGCCAATTTGATACGAGTAACATCATTAATCACGTCAAACTTTCCGCCGAGTAAAACCTTCCCGTCTGTCTGCGGACTAATGGCTCTGACGCTTCCGGGCAAAATATTCTGAAACCCGATGCCGCCGGGGTTAAAGGTCGGATCAAGCGTTCCGCCGCTTGTTAATCTGACAAAATTATTTATGCCGACAGTAGAATTGTTAAGGTCGGTTTGATCGCCTAATACTATTTTCCCGTCGGATTGAATGGCTTCACAAAAGCAGAAAGCTTGAGGTCTGTAGGGCGTGAATGAAGAATCCACTTCGCCGTTTGGCAGATACCGGTGGAAAGTTGATAATGACCAAACTAATATTTTACCGTCACTGGCAACTTTGTATCTTTCTGCGCCGCCCGGTGGATTTATTAGCTGAAAACTGTCGTCGGGACTGCCGTTTTCATTAAACCGTCTGAGACCGCCAAGGTTAATAAGAATTTTATTGTCGGACTGGAGAGCCAAATCAGGGATGAAGAATCCGTTGGTATCAACTGTCATAAAGGATGTGTCCTCCGAACCGTTTTCATTTAAGCGGAAAAGCCGGAAATCATTGGCAGCGACAATCACCCGATTGCCCTGCGCTTCTACAAAACTATTTGAACCAAAAAAATTATTGAGCGTACAATTGAAAGAACTGTCGAGCGAACCGTCCGGATTTAGACGAACAATTTGGCGTAGTCCGTTTGGTGTTGAGAAATTCCCGGCAAGCAGGAATCTGCCAAGCAAGTCGATTGCAATGTCGCGAATTGGTTCACCAAGTGTGTAATTGAAGCTCGTGTCCAGCGTTCCGTCGGAATTAAGACGAACCAAATTTTTCGGTGATTGTCCGTCAGCAACTATTGCTCCGGATTTTAAAACTATTTTTCCGTCCGGCTGGAGTAGGATTTTAGTGGCGAAGCTGGTAGTTGACTTTGAGGATGAAATTATAGTTTGGTTATTAAAGGTTTCATCGAGCGAACCGTCGGCGTTGAGACGAACCAATCTTCCGGTCGGCACGCGATTAAATGAGCTGAACCATCCAAACACTAAAATCTTGTCGTCCGGCAATACCTGAACCTGAAACACTTTCTTAATGCCGTATGAACTCGTCTGAATCTGCGGATTAAATGACGGGTCAACCAGATCCAAAATGCTGTGTCCGCCGTAGATCGAGCTGCCGAAGATTATTATCATCAGCAACAGCAAATTCATTTTCAAAGTTGTTTTTATAAGATCGAGTGTCGAAACACCCCGAAAAGATTTTTCGCTTTTATATTTTGCTGCTTTCATAGTTTTTATTTCCAGTAATCAAACCGTTTTTGCCAATTATTATTTTTAGGTGTGATGTAAAAGTATTTTTTTTTCAGGTTATAAGTTAGCATTAAAATTCAGGCGAAAACTATCATAAAATTGCGGTTACTGTCAGATTCCTGCGCTCAATTTAATGTGCAAGCGGCTTTACTTTTATGATTTTAATCGCGTAAATAAAATATAGTCGGTTTTTACATTGAATAAAAGTAAATTTCCGAACGACAAACAGGTGAATAGAAAATTGAGTTCTAAAAAGACAGAAACAACCAATTCTCAAAACTCAAAAATCGCGGAAGGCAGAACCGAAACGCGCTACAACTGGCGCGGTGATTGGATCGTCAACAGCCGCGACCGCTGGAAAAATCTGAAAGTCATCCGCAATCGTCATCACATCCGCGAATCCTATATCAAACCGGATAAGCTTTCCTATCATTTAATCACCGTTTATATGGGCGCACCGTCGCGCCAGCAGACGATTTTTTCGGGACGCAATTACAATATTTTGCAGACGATCGGCAATGTTACCGTAATTTCCGAGGCGACGGCTCTGCAATCGTGGTATGACGAGGTCGAGCAGGACGATATTTATCTGCATCTCGAACCGGATTTTATTAGATCGGTGGCGGAAGGGGCGGATTTGAATCCCGATAAAATCGAGATCGTGACATCGCTCGAATCGCGCAGTCCGGTCATCGAATCAATGGCGCGAATGGCGTTTGACGAACTTCAGCGCGACGACAACGCGACCGGCTCGAATCTTTACGCCGATTCGGTCGCAAATCTGCTTGCCGTCCAACTTCTGCGCGAATATTCGTCTTCACGAATGCCGCCCGAAAAGCGTTATGTCAACGGTTTGACCAATCGCAAACTCTCGATTGTTCTCGATTTGATCGAAAATGATCTGGCGGAAGATTTGTCGCTGAAAATTCTGGCAAACGCCGCCGGATTGAGCGAATATCATTTCTTGCGAATGTTCAAACAGTCAACCGGTTACACGCCGCATCAATACGTCATCAATCAGCGCATCGAACGCGCGAAAGAGCTGCTGCAAAAAACCGATATGAGCGTCACCGAAATCGCTTATCTGCTCGGATTTTCCACGCCTGCACATTTCACACACCATTTTCGCCGCAAAACCGGAGTTACGCCCAGCACTCTGCGCTAGAAATATGCAACAAGTCAGTAGCGTCGGCGTGAGCCGATGCGTTTCAAGTGGCAACATAAAAACGCATCGGCTCACGCCGACGCTACTGACTTACTTTTTTTTTGTGTAAACTTGATTTTACGAATGGAAAACGAAGTTGAGGAAAGCGAAAAAATCGAAAACGTGCGCGTTTTGCGGCTCTGGCGGATGATCTTTCTCGGCAAGGGAACGCTTGTCCGCCAGATTATTCACGCCATCATCAGCATTGCGCTTCGTTTGTTTTTCCGGCGGATCGAAGCGGTCAATGCCGAAAATGTGCCGAAAGACGGGGCGATCATTTTCGTACTCAATCATCCGAACGGCTTGGTTGATCCCGCACTCATTTTTGTTTCGCTCATCCGGCGCGTTTCGTTTCTTGCCAAATCCACGCTGTTCGATATTCCGGTCGCCGGATTTCTGCTGCGGACATTCGAGATTCTGCCCGTCGCGCGGCGCGTTGATTCGGCGGGCGATATGTCGAAAAACCGTATGACGTTTCAAAATTGCTACGAACTTCTCGTCAAAGGTCGGTGCATCGCTATTTTTCCCGAAGGAATTTCGCACAACGAAACAAAGCTCCAGCCGCTGAAAACCGGCGCGGCACGAATCGCGCTCGGCGCACTCGGATTTGAGGAAGAAGGGGAGACGGGGAGACGGGGAGACGGGGAGAAAGGGAAACGGGGAGACGGGGAGATTTCTGAGATTTCTGAGATTTCTGATTTCAGATTTCAGATTTCAGAAAATAAAGAAACAAATGACGAAGGACGAAGGACAAATGACGAAACCAATCCAAAATCCGAAATCCAAAATCTAAAATTAAAAATCATGGCTGTCGGGCTTTATTACACTTCAAAAACGTCTTTTCGGAGCGAGGCTTTGATTCGTTACGGCGATCTGATCGAGGTCGAGCCGGTCGAACTCGACGAAAACGGCGAACCGCCGCGCGAAGCCGTCTATGCGCTGAATGCGAAGATCGAAGATGCCTTGAGAAAAGTAACGCTCAATCTCGAATCGCAGAGCGAACTCGACACCGTTCTCAAAGCCGAAGCGTTGTTTTCGTCCGTTTATGAAAATCTTTTGTTTAAAGACACTCTGACGCAGAGTTTTAACCGCCTGCAATCGCTCGCCGAAAAATACGCGCTGCTGGAAAAAAACGATCCGCAGAAAATGCAAGCACTCGGCGAAAAGGTTACGCGCTATGAAAACGCTCTGAAAACGAGCGGCGTAACGGCGGAAAGTCTTTCGGTTCTGCATCATCCGACATCTTATGTGTTTCGCTATTTGATCTTGCGCGTCTTGTTTTTGCTGATTCTCGCGCCGCTTGCCGTCACGGGCGCGATTATTCATTCGCCCGCTTATTTTTTTTCAAATCTTCTGGGGCGCACCGTTACGACGCACGATGTAGATGCCGCCGGTTCTTCGTCGAAAATAATCGCCGCGATGATCTTTATGCCGCTGACGTGGCTGATTGTTGCGCTTGTGGTGTTCTATTTTTTCGGCTGGCAAATCGCGCTGATTTCAATTCCGGCGACGATTTTATGCGGTTATATCGCGCTTCGTTCGTCGGAAACTTTGATTGATCTGAATGTCTGGATAAAATCGGCGTGGCTTCTTTTTCGCCAGCGTGCGCTCTTTTTGCGTCTGCTCGTCCGGCGCAAATCTTTGCAGGAAGAAATCGGGGAAATTATCGAATAAGAAAACGAATTTACGGGGAAAACAGGATAAAATATATTACTTTTAAAGAAGATATAAATTATCCTTGTAAATTCTGATAAGAAATTCAAATTTAGTCGGTGAAACCGACGCTATATTTGTAGCCCACTTCGCAAGATGTGGGAAAATTATCGAAAATTTAACAAAGCCATTGAAAATGGCGGCATAAAAAGTTATGTCGCGGTTTTCAACCGCTTGAAAATAACGTCTAAACTATTCCCACGATTTGCATCCTACCGTGTACACACATCTTCTTTGGCGAGCCGATAGCCTTGATAATATTGGTTGAATTTCTTCAGTCCGTTTTTCATCGTGATGACTCCTGCCGGACGATCACTTTTGTAGCCCGACCAGCCTCCCAATCTGGCGATGATCCAAGCTCCCCACGCTAACTTTTCTTTCCGATGTGGATTTTTTAACTTTTTCGTTTTGCCTTCGATCCGTGGCAAGATCGCTGTTAAACATTCTTCTTCTTCTTCGGTAAATGCTTCCGATAAATCTCTCTGTCCGCCCTCTCTCTCCTCGACCAGTTGCATTATCTGCAATGCCGTCGGGATTGCCAAAACACACATTTTCTTGATCGCTTCACCGCTTTCTAATTGAGTCGCTTCCAAGGCTAAACCCTGTCGCTTCAACACCCGAAACATCTGCTCGATCTGCCATCTCAATTGATAATACTCGATCATTGTTTTGGCATCAGCGAAATCTTTGATCTCGTGCGTCGTCAAAAGTCGCCAATGAATTTTATCTTTCTGTGCTATCTGACCAACTTCCCGGGCTTCGATTGCATTCAACTTGACACTTTTCTCAACTCCCTTATAAGTATGCGGGGCAACGACCTCGATCTGTGTAAAACGCACTTCAATTCGGGCAACCCGACTTTCTCTGCCAACCCGCTTATCGCCTTCGAGCAAGAACTCATATTCGCCCACAACTTCTGCTTCACTCAATCTCTCAAACAACTTTTCGCCATCCGCCAAATTCCGATTCTGACAACTCCTGACAAGCAAATGTGTCCGCTCATCCGGCACTCTCACAAACTCCTCATATATGTCAGATTCCCGATCCCCGATCATTGTCAGCATCAACGCTTGTCCGAGTCGCTCTTTGCTCTCGTTTGCCGATTTGATCCATTTATATGATTCTTTTTCCTCTATCGCCAAACTCTTATACTTTTCATTCTTCCACGTTTCCTTGATCTCTTCCCGATGCCAAACTTGAATCGACGAATAGCCGACGATCTTCGCTTTTCCAACTTCGCCAACTTCTATTACCAACGTCGGATGAACTTGAAATCCCAACCCTTTGCTACTTCCGACACATCCCAATCCTTCAGGTTTGAGCCGCCCCCGATGCCCTCCTAAAGATACCTCCGTCGTGTCGCTAATACACAACAGATGCCCTGTCTTCTCACTCAATTTATACCGCTCTAATTGATTCTCAATAATCTTTTCCAAACTCACTCGCTCATTATCCAAAAACCGATAAAAACTGATCTGCTCAGCCCGATCATCAGCGATCTGCCGAATACACAAACTCTTATGCCGCTCAATCTTATCCAACAAAGCTGACTCTTTTTTTTAACCGTTCATCTCCAAAATTTCCCATATTCATTATCCTATACTAAACTTGTGTGTACACGGTAGAGTTTGCACTGTGGGCGGCGAAGCGGGGAATAATGACCGCCG
>CAYUGW010000264.1:0-6282 GCA_964444245.1 uncultured Blastocatellaceae bacterium
GGCATTTTGAAATTAGCGTAAAACAGACTGTTAGTCTGTTTGAACAGGCTAACAGCCTGTTCTACGTTAAGTAAAAACACCACCTTACTTTTGCTCAGGTGCTTAATTTAATCGAAAAAAAGAGAAGCGTCAATTATTTATGTAATTGACGCTTCTCTTTTTTTCGATTCCTGACTTATAAATCATCAATTGTCTGCAACTAACTGTATAATGGAAAAAAAAGGAGACAGATGAAAAATAAATCCGGCAATGACGAAAAATCAGGTAAATCGAAACAATCCGATAAAAAAAAAGATAATTTCCTGATTGTCGGCATCGGCGCTTCGGCAGGCGAAATGAACAAGAAAGAATTGCAATCTCTCAATGAAAAACTGACGACTGTTAATCAGGAATTAAAGATCAAGATCGAAGAACTCAGCCGATCGAACAATGATTTTCAGAATTTGATGAATTCGACCAATATCGGCACGATGTTTCTCGACCGCTCTCTACACATTAATTTCTTTACGCCGACAATGCGCGGAATTTTCAATCTGATCCCGGCAGACATCGGTCGCCCGCTCGCCGATATTAAAAATTCTCTCGAGGACGATTCACATCTTTACCCGGACATCGAATTCGTTTTAGAAAATCTGCAAATCATCGAACGCGAACTGCAAACGCGCGGCGGCGATTGGTTTCTGATGCGTATTTTGCCGTATCGAACAAACGAAGATCGGATCAACGGTATCGTTTTAACTTTTATTGATATTACCAAACGCAAAAAGAGCGAAGAAAAACACCTTGAATCGGAAGAACGCTATCGCACATTGTTTAATACGATTGACGAAGGCTTCTGTATTATCGAAATGATTTTTGACGATGCGAATAATCCGGTTGATTACCGTTTTCTCGAAATCAATCCGATATTCGAGAAATTGACCGGACTCAAAAATGCGGCGGGCAAAACCATGCGCGAGCTTATACCGGATCACGAGGATTTCTGGTTTGAAATTTACGGCAAAGTCGCGCTGACCGGCGAAGCCGTCCGCTTCGAGAATTTTTCGGATCAATTAAACCGTTGGTTTGACGTTTATGCGTCGCCGGTCGGTGATTCGGCGAACCGCAAAGTCGCACTCGTTTTCTCGAATATTACCGAGCGCAAACAAACGGAATATGCTCTGAATGAATCCGAAGAACGTCTGCGCGTGGCGATGCAGGCGGCGCGGATGGGAACCTGGGATTGGGATCTGCTGACGGACGAGATTATCTGGTCGCCCGAACATAATAAGATGTTCGATCTTCCGGTCAATCAAGAAATCGGCAATTTTGAAGAATTTATCGCCCGCGTGTATCCCGAAGATGTCGAACCGCTTAAAGCGGAATTAGATGCGGCAATTAAAGAAAGACGCACTTCTATGGCAGAGATACGTTCGATTCACTCGGACGGAAGTATTCATTGGATAGCCGGAAACGCGCGCGCTTTTTACGATGAAAAAGGCAAAGCCGAACGAATGATCGGTGTCGTCCGCGATATTACCAAAAGAAAACTTGCCGAAGAAAATTTGCGGCGCAGCGAAGAACATCTGCGCCTGATTCTGGAAAGCGTTACCGATTATGCGATTATCACGACCGACACAAAAGGAATTATCACGGGTTGGAACGCGGGCGCGGAAAAAACCTTCGGCTACGCAACGGAAGAAATTCTCGGCAATAACGTCAGTATAATTTTCACGCCCGAAGACCGTGAGCAAAACATCCACATAAAAGAAATGCAGACGGCGATTGAAAAGGGACGCGCCGAAGATAAAAGGTTTCACCAGCATAAGGACGGCTCGCGCTTCTTTGTGTCAGGTGTTTTATCGCCGCTCAGGGACGGCAAATTGATCGGTTTTGTTAAAGTTGCGCGTGATTTGACAAAGGAAAATAAAGCCGAAGAAGATTTACTCCGGGCGTATGACGAGATGGAAATCCGGGTTGAGGAAGGCGTTGCCGATCTGGCAAAAGCCAATATAGAAATTCAAAAGGAAACCATCCGGCGTTTGAAGTTTGAAAAAGAACGCGTCGAACTGCTCAAAAAACTCGTCCAGACGCAGGAAGACGAACGCCACCGCATTGCCCGCGATCTGCACGATCATCTCGGACAGCAATTGACCGCCTTGAGGTTAAAGCTCGAATCGCTCAGGGCAATGTGCGAAGACTATGAGAAACTTTGCGCTCAGGTAGATGAAACGCAGGAGGTTGCCAAACAAATCGATAAGGATGTCGGCTTTCTCGCCTGGGAACTGCGCCCGATGGTACTCGACGATCTCGGATTGCGCCGCGCTCTCACCACGTATGTGAATCGCTGGTCGGATCAATTCGGTATCGAAGCGGAAACGCTGATCGGTAAATTCGATGAAACAAGACTCGCCGGCGATGTGGAAATACATCTTTACCGGATATTGCAGGAAGCACTCAATAATACCGCCAAACACGCCGAAGCCGCTCAGGTCAGCGTGATTCTGAAACGGCGCGACGAAAATATAATTATGATTATCGAAGATGACGGCAAGGGTTTTAATGTCGCCAAACAAGCCAAACCGAAAAAAGACGGTAAAGGTTTGGGAATTATCGGGATGAAGGAACGCGCCCAATTGATCGGCGGATCGGTCGAAATCGAATCCACACCGGACAGCGGAACGGCGGTTTTCGTCCGTCTTTCGATAGATATGGCTTGGAAACAAAACAAAAAATCCTGAAACCGACGGCAATATAAAATAATCCCGTCGCATTGCAGTTTTCCTGTTGTCCGGCAAATAAAGAAATTCAGGGCTTTCCTATAAAAAATTCATTATTTTCAATGTTTTTTAGCATTTAATAAATTGCCTCCAACTTATGTTCTTTGAAAAATAAAAACCGTAATAAAAAAGTTAACGCCGGGAGCGCAGGCATCCTGCCTGCCCGTCCGTTCGAGCGAAGCAAAGAACGGACGAAAACCTTCGATTTCTCAAAACTTTTCGATGACGAACGGGTGTGCCGTTCTCGCAAAGCCTCGAACGGTGCAGGCAGGATGCCCGCGCTCCCAGCCGAAAACTGCCGGAATTATTTTTTATAGGAAAGTACTAAAAGAAATTGAAATTTACCGGCTAAAGTCGTTTATTGATTGAGTATTTTGTGAAAATATCATCAAATATATCCTTTTTCGATTTAAAAAAATAATTTTTAAGAATATAATTTTCCTGAATAAATCGAATTTCGGAGAGATGCGATAGGCAACGAATTTTTAATGCAGCACCGCCAAAGTTTCAGTAATTTTAAGTCGATTCTCTAAAAAACTTTGCCGGATATTTTCCCGGATCAGGCAATGATCGTCAGTTACGGTGCATCCGACATTTTTCCGCATATTCATCGGTCGGTTTCGGTTTGTTATAATAAACCCTAAAAATCATAAACATAAGTATTTTCAATCCGTCTGTTTGAAAATTTCATTGAATGAAACTTAGGTCTGCCCCAACTTATGTTTGCGTCAATCCGTTTTTTTATAATAAACATTATCGTTTGCTGTTTTTTTCGATTTAGTCTTTTAATTTTCATTAAAAAGGAGGAATGTTTATGAATAAATTACGGATTTTACTGGTTGACGATCACGAAATCGTCCGCGAAGGCTTGCGGCTTCTGATCGAAATCCAGCCCGATATGATGGTTATCGGCGAGGCTGATAACGGCGACGATGCTCTTAAAAAAGTCCGGGAACTCGATCCCGATCTGGTTTTGATGGATATTTCGATGCCCGGCTTAAACGGTCTGAAGGCAACGAAAAAACTGTGTAAAATCAATCCGCCGGTCAAGATTTTAATTCTCACGCGCCACGAAGACATCGGTTATCTGAAAACTCTGCTCGAAGCCGGAGCAAACGGTTATATTCTGAAACAAAGCGCGCCCGAAGAATTGATTCGTGCCGTCCGCACCGTCGCCGAAGGCAAAAGTTATCTCGATACCGCTCTGACCGAGAGGGTTTTTGACGGTTATGTCAGCCGTTCGACGAGCTTGCGCGGCGAAAATAAAGCCGATATTACCGAACGCGAACAAGAGGTTTTGCGCCTGACCGCCTGGGGTTACAGCAACAAGGAAATCGGCGGCAAACTCGATATCAGCGTTAAAACCGTCGAAGCTCATAAAGCCAACGCGATGCGAAAACTCGATCTGCGAAGCCGGATTGATGTCGTCCGGTTTGCTCTTTTTCAAGGCTGGCTCGAAGATAATTAAGGTTGATTTAAACCGCAGACCGATTCCCCCTTTTTCCCTTAAATTTTTTCTACACTTAGACACTCAGGGAAATCCCTATGTAAATTTCCGTATCTTCCCGATTCTAAAAAAAAACTTCCCGTCAGATAATAATTTTATTAGTTGGATACGTTATATTATCCCAAATCCTAAACGGGAAATAACACCTCGTATCTCAAACAAAGTCGTTAGCGGTTTTTCCGTTAATGCGATCAAGGGGGAAAAAAGAGCGGGTTCTCCCAAGGGATCCGCTCTTAATTTTTTATGTTTTGCAGGTTTTATGAGTTTGTAAAAATTAAAGGTTTCCGTTTCTCCCGCCCGAATATTTTGCGGAGGAAACGATCTTGAGCGAAATTTATTCGAATATCTCTCAAAATGCCGAACCGCTGATTTTAATCGCGCAAAGTGATATTCCATCCCGTTTAGAACTAAGAAAAATGTTGGAAGCGTGGCAATACGGCGTGATCGAAGCCGGAAACGGTGCCGAAGTAATCGAACTGACAAAGGAATTTCGTCCCCGTCTGATTTTTGCGGATATGCTGCTTCCCGTTCTCGACGGACTGGCGGCAACGCGCCGCATCCGCGAATTTTCAAGCATCCGGACGGCGATCATCATTTTTCTTTCGGTTTATAAAGACTGGGAAATGCGCGATGTTGCTATTCTCGCCGGTTGCGACGATTGTCTGGTCAAACCGTTTAGTGAAATTTCGCTAAAAACGACGATTGACAAATACACCGGCAGCAATCTGCCGAAAGACCTCAATTAAGTAGAGCAATTTTAAAATTTTCCGGTATTCAAAAAGAATCAAATAAGTGTTTGGAGTCCCTTTTTCTCGCGGCTTTTCCGCCGCGCTTCGAAGCGCGGATGCCGCCTAAAGACGGGACTCTAAACGCTTGTCAAACACTGGAAAATTTAAAAATTGCTCTACTAATATCCGGCGTGAGCCGCAGCGGGATACAATTTCTCAACCCCCTCACTCTATTATGGAATTCCCTTATAAGGTTTCCCTGTAATACTTATTCTAAAAACCGGCGGGTTATGAAAAAATAGTCAAATAGTTTAGTTGTTCATTTAATTTTCTTTACGTTTATTTTCTGATCGGGTTTGTAAACAGCGTGATCGGGAATTTTCGTAGAGAAAGAAACCGGAGTAAAAAGGAAAACTTTTTATTTTTATACTTAGTGTTTTCCTTTTTACTCCGCTTTATCTTGTTTGTCGCTAATTAACAAAAAGATGTTCAAAAGACACCAAATGAAAAATAAAATATTTAATCCTGAATGTCTTGTGTTGATTTTGGGACGCGACAGGGAAACGCGGCTGCTTATGAAAACACTTCTCGAACTTTGGAGTTATCGGGTAATCGAGGCGCGAAACATCCGGGAAGCACTTAGTAATTCAAAAAATCATTCCCCGGACATAATTTTAATGGATGCGGATTCTTCATTCAGCGACTCATTGGAGGACTTATCCAAACTTCGCCGGAATGAAAAATTTAATACTATTCCCGTAATCGTCATATCGAGTTATCGAAAATCAACATTCCGGGATATTACGCCGGCTGGCGACGCGAATCATTTTTTTACCAAACCGCTTGATTACAGCAGTTTGGAATCATCATTAAAGCAGTTTGCCGAGCCGGAAAATAAAACCCGTGGAGTAAGTTTATGAACTTTGCGGCAAATCTTGCGATTGAGAAATTGTATAGATAAAAGAAAAATAATCGCCCCCTTTAATTTAATAATAAGGAAGAACAGGAATGAATCATAATTTAACAACTAAACAGGTAAATCTCGGGCAAATTTATACCGCGGATAGTTACAGGCTGCGGAAAAATTCTGTCGGAGAATTCAGGGACGTCTATTCGACGAACGATAAAAAGTCGTCATTCAGCACACAGTTCTCGGCTAAAACTTATTCTTTTAATCAAATTCTGGCTCGAATAAATATGGATTTTGCCGAACTTTCGCCGTTTTTGGAAAGAGTTTCCTTGGGTAGCGAGGAAGTAATTCATCAATACGGCGATGAAATCAATTATG
>CAYUGW010000265.1:0-6235 GCA_964444245.1 uncultured Blastocatellaceae bacterium
CGGAAGTCGTCAGCGCACTCGGCATTGCGAGCGCGGAAATGCTGACTAAAACTCTCGACGCAATTGCCGAAAATAAACCTGCCGAAGTCTTAAAAGTCGTTGACGAGCTTATTTCTCGCGGGCAGGATTTGCGGAATTTCTGCCGCGATCTGCTTTCTTTTTTCAGAGATTTACTGATCGTCAAACTTGCCGGAGATGTCGAAAATCTGCTCGACACGGCGATTTTAAGCGGCGATGAACTCGAAAAATATGCCGCGCCGTTTTCCGAATCCGATTTGATTCGTTTCTTTAATTCACTCAGCGAAACCGAGTTAAAACTTCACGACGCGCTTCAGCCGCGTTATATGCTGGAGATCGGGCTTGTAAAATTGATCGAAATGCGCCGCGTTACGCCGATTGAAAAACTTCTCGAACGCATTGCAAAAATCGAAAATGCGATTGCCGGCGGAAATTTTGAGATTTCAGAAGAAAAAATAATCAAGCAATCACAGCAAACAGAAGAAAAAAAAACTCTGAGCGTTGATTTTCCGCTCGAAGAAATTCCCTTTCCGGTTTCAGGTTCATTTATTGCGCCGAAACTTGAAGAAAACCGCGAAGAATCCGCACTCGAACCGCAAAATGAAGCTTGGGATTTTGCCGAAGAAAAAGCCGAAGCCGAATCGCCCGAAAAAGCGAAAACTTCCGATTTTATTGAAAACTTTACAGCAAATTTCACCCAAAATATCGCGATCAATTTCTCTCTGATCACTTCCGAAGAACTCGAACATATCGAAGATAATTGGCTCGATGCGGCGTATGAAAAAAAATTGATGCTTGCGGGCGACGATTTGACGTTTATTCCGAACGCGTCGAAAATTGTCGAAAATATCATCGGGAATTCGCTTATAAAAGATACAATCGAGGTTGAAAGTTCAAACGGAAATACTGCGTTAGGAGTTGCCCGCGCCAGAGAAATTGCGGGAATGATTCCGCAACTAAATGAAGAAGAGATTTCTACAGAAATCCCCGTTCTGCCCGAAAATCCGAGCGAAGCCGAACTTTATCAATATGCGGAAAGTCATCCGCTGGTCAAAAAGGCTTTAAAGATTTTTCGCGGGAAAATTATCAAAGTGAAAAAGATTTCGTAAAAAATTTCATATTTTGTGGAACTTACGGAAAAACTTCACGTATAATAAACTGGAGGTAATTTAACAATTATGCGCGAACCTTGGATAGCAGGTATTTTGAGTCTTTTAGTGCCTGGACTCGGACAAATTTACAACGGCAGAGTCTTAATCGGACTGCTGTGGCTGATATTAACTGGTTTTTCGTGGATCGGTTCAGCCGGACTTTTAGGATGGGTAGTTCATCTTTTAGCCGCCTGGTGTGCTTATAGCTACGCCGCTGATCATCCGGTCAGAGATTAAATTTTTTCTCCATGCAATCCTCCTTTTACGCCCGATGTTTTACGGCATCGGGCATTTTTATTTTCCAAACTCACGAAATTAACGTAAGATAAGGATTGAATTATTTTTCAGGTTAGATGTCAGATGGCGGTTTTTATTCCAAACATCTTACTGTCTGACCTTTTATTATTTGGTTTGTTTTTTTATGGTTAAAGAAGGTTTCCCGTTTGTAATAATTTCATTTCTGATTGCGATTGTCTTCTCGTATTTCGGTTTTTGGATTCCGGCGGTCGCATTTGCGATTCTGACGCTTTTTATGGCGTATTTCTTTCGTGATCCGTTCCGCACAATTCCGACCGAAGCCGATATAATCGTTTCCGCCGCCGACGGAAAAGTTACGCGCATCGAAGAAACGGACAAAGGAAAACTGGTCAGCGTTTTTTTGTCGCCGCTCGATGTACATATCAATCGTGCGCCGATTGCGGGGAAAATCGTCGCGGTTGATTATATTCGCGGCAAAAAAGTCCCGGCAACGCGAAACAATGCGAGTTTTGTCAATGAACGCAATGCAATTAAAATCGAAGGCGAAAAAATGACCGTCGTCTGCACGCAGATCGCCGGAATTGTCGCGCGAAGAATTGTCTGCTGGAACAAATTAGGCGATGATCTGGAGATCGGGCAGAAATACGGTTTGATAAAATTCAGTTCGCGCACCGATTTATTGATGCCGAATGAGGTTGAAATTCTCGTTAAAATCGGCGACCGCGTGGTCGGCGGCGAAACGATTATCGCCCGGCTCAAAACGGTTTAAAAAAATTATTTATGGCAGAACCAGAAGAAAATCAAACAGTTCACAAAGGCTTGAAAAAAGGGCTATATTTAATTCCGACTTCATTTACGGCGGCAAATATCGCGATGGGATTTTTAGCCGTTTTGTTTTCAGTGCGCGGTTTTCAGATTGTTTCGGTGAATGCGGAAAAAGCCGCTGTTTATTATGATTACGCGGCAATTGCGATCGGTCTGGCAATTTTATTCGATACTTTGGACGGACGACTGGCACGTATGACGCAGACCGCCACGGAAATCGGTGTTCAACTCGATTCGCTGGCGGACGTTCTAACCTTCGGCATCGCACCGATTGTTTTGGCTTATTGTTGGGGCATCGGCACGGCTTTTCCCGAAAGAAGCTCGCTTCACGGCATCGGCGTTTTCGTTTTATTTATGTATCTGATGTGCGGCGCATTTCGTCTGGCGCGGTTTAATCTGCAAGCGACGCGACCGCGCGTTTTAATCGAAGGAACTCCGAAAATTGATAAAAAGCATTTTGTCGGTTTGCCGATTCCGCTTGCCGCCGGATTAATCGCCGCAATCGTCCATTTTACGCCTACGCCGCTTATTTTTTACGGCGAAAATTTTGCCAGATTTCACAGTATTTTATTGATAATCCTGATCGGAATTCTCGGACTCCTGATGGTCAGCACAATTCGCTATTACAGTTTTAAAGACCTCGGAACCGGAAAAATTAAATTTTGGTTGGTATTGTTAATCGGCGCGTTAGGTATGCTTTTGTGGCTTTTTTCTCAATATTTGTTGTTATTTATTACAGCCCTCTATGTTTCTCACGGAATAATTTTTTATATCGCCGGAATTTTCAATCCGAGAAAAAATCAGGAAACAAGCGAATCAACTGTTTAAACTAAAATTGTCGGAATTAATCGCTTAATTCTTTATTTTCTGAAATCCTTTTCCTGCCTTTATCTATCGGAGTAACATTTGCGGAACGGTGTTTTTGCCGGCGTTTGTGGCGTTCGACCCTTTCTTCGCTGTCGTCTTCGTAAGAATCTCCGCTTTTGACGACTAATGCGACGAGCAATAAAAACATCACAGAAATCGCCGTTGTGTGCAGAACGAAATCGAAAATGCTGTGAACTAAAATCGCAAAACATCCGGCAATCGCCCCGACGGCAATGCCGCGACGGAAAAGATTTTGTGTTTTAATACTTTCGCGACCTGTTTTGAAAAGTTGGAAAAGAAAAAACAAACCGATAATCAAACCGACGATCCCCGCGTCCGCCAAAACTTGCAGATAATCATTATGGGCTTGTTCGACGCGCTCCATTCCGTTAAAAGTGTCGTGCTTTGCATATGCGGCGTTAAACGCACCGAGTCCCGCACCGAAAACCGGATTCTCCTTGATTGCTTCCCAGGTTACCGACCAAATATGCGTACGGTTAGTCGTAATATCTTTGGAAATTGCAGTATCGGCAAAGCGTGTCAGCGAAGATTCGCCGCCGATAAAAACAGAACCGCCGATTATCACACCGACGAGCAGCACCGCAAGACCGATTTTCAGAGCAATTTGACCGTAACTTTTCGTATTTGTCGTTAAAATCGCCAGAAAGAAAATCTGCGCCAGAAAAGCGACCAAACCACCGCGCGAACCGCTTAGAAGCAAGGCGATGCCCATCAAACCGATAGCCGTAAAATAGAGCAGACGTTTATCTTTTGAAACTGCACCGACAAAAACCAACCCCAGAGGCAAGGCAATCGTCATTTCCATAAAAGCCGCGAAATTGTGGCGATTGACAAATGAACCGAACGGCGAAGCAAACGCGGTTTCATAAATTCCGTAAATTTTATTAGGACTCAAAACCGCTTGCAAAATCGCGTAAAAAGCATAGATAAAACCGAAAACCGTGATAACCAAAACCGCTTTTCTGAGGCGTTTCGCGCTGTCAATAAAAATCAAAAACGCCGAAAAAATGAAGGCAAGCGCGAGTATGTGAATTGAGGTAAGTTTCGTCCAGAAAGGTTCGATCGAAAGTGTGCGCGAAATTCCCGGAAGTCCCGCCGTTTCCATTGATCCGAGCGGAATAATCTGGATCATCCCGTATAAAAACAGCGCATACAGCGGAATTTGCAAGAGGCTTTTGTTAAACCGCAAAACGCCGCCGGCAAAAGCATCGTAAGACCATAAAAGTATGATAATCGCGGTAAATATATAAAATAGCGCAATTATCGGCTGATGCACCGCACCATAGACGAGCGTTGTAAAAATAATCAGTGCAAAAAGCAGGAAAAATGCGAGTTTGTTTGCCCAGGTTGTTTCTAAATTATGATTCATTAGATTTTTTTGTCTTTTTACAATTCGTGAAAAAAATTTCTTAATTTAATTTTTCCAGCCGAAGATCGTCATACCAAAATGTGCCGACAATCGGGCAAGCCTCGCCGCAGTATGAACGCGTGGTGCGAATCGTAACGGCTTCGGCATCTTCGGGCGCGGTAAATTCCACTTTTATTTCCTGCCAATTATTTGTTCCGGTCGGAAAAGATGAACTCGATGCAATGATTTTATTGGTATTGGAATTAATGATTTCCAAGTTCGGCATTCCGCCGCTCTTTAATTCTTCGGTTTTCAGCCAAAAACTCAAAACGTATTTTGATTCGGGTTCGATTGTAACAATTTGGAATACATTATAAAAAACTCCGCCGGAAAAAGCATTAAAACTAACGCGCAGACTGCGGTTTCCTTCGTGTTTCTGAGAAGGATCGAGCTTGACATCAATTTTTTCGATTTTTGCCACACGCCAGTTAAAATATGTATAATCCACTTCGCCGATCGGGTCTTCAAAACCTCCGTTTTGGACTGTTTCGGCTTGAGCTTTCGGTTCGATTCCCAAATCCCTGACAAATTCGATTGCCTGCCTGAAATGACCTTTTTCGTAAAGCCATTGCGCGATAAGTTTGGCAACCGCGGAATTAGCTTTTTTCTCTTCGGCGTTAAGCGTGTTCCACATTCGCAAACTTTCTGCCGGACGGTCTTTGACGACGTAAAATCTTGCTAAACCGGCTCGGACTTCGGGAGTATTCCCCGCTAATTCTTCGAGTTTGTTTGTGTCTTGCTCATAAAAATCCCAGGCAATCGAGAAAACCTGTTCACGATAAATTGCATTATTTTCGGCGGCTTTTTGCAGTTCGCTGAAGGCTTTTTCTTCATTGCCCCGGCGCAGATAAAAATTTCCGAGTTGCCAATGCGGAAAAGTATAATTCGGTGCGAGTTCGACGGCGCGAAGAAAGGCTTTTTCGGCTTTTTCCGGTTGATTCGATTGCTCGTAAGCGCGACCGAGTTCGACCCACCAACTAAAATTATGCGGCGCAAGTCTGACAACCGTCTCAAATCCGCCAACCGAGGCTTTGATGCTTTCATCGGTGAAATCATTTTTGTTCGCGCTTGCCAGCAGCCAGTTTGCCAAAGGATCTCGCGGCGAAAGATTTATGGCAAGCTCGGCAATATTCTTTGCGTTCGGTTCATTCGGTGAAGTCAGATCGGAAAGCATAAATCCGAGTTGCCAACGCACGGAAAACCAGCCGAAAAGCAGGGCAATAATCACCGCCGCAACCAGACCGATCCGCGCTCCCGTGCTTTTTGAACTGATTATTAAAACTTTTTGATTTGTTTCTTTTTCCACTTTTTTTACAAATTTTTGAATGTTTTTTTTGTGAAATTCGATTCTATCAAAAATGCGAAAAAGTTTCCTGTCAGCATTTTAAAAGTGAAAAAGTGAAAAAGTTTTAAAAGTTTAAAAGTTCGGCTTGGAATGCGTGTCTTTCTGCCGCTTTTCAATGATATTTTTGCATTAAAGCCTACAAATCTGTTATTTTCATTTTCTAAAGAACCCCGAATCATTTCACTTTTAAACTTTTTCACTTTTAAACTTTTTCACTTTTTCACTTTTTCACTTTTGTGCTTTTCGGCTAAAATTTCTAAATGATTTCCGACAAAAAAAAACGAACCGCCGAAATAATCAAACGCCTGAAAAAAGAATACCCGGACGCGCATTGCGCTCTTA
>CAYUGW010000266.1:0-3660 GCA_964444245.1 uncultured Blastocatellaceae bacterium
ACATTTACCAATAACACGGGATTTGTCCAGAGAGTGCGCCGCGCCATCGAACCCGTTCATCAGGCAAAAGCCGATTGGATGATAACTTCGATGATCGCCGACGCGCTCGGCGTGGATTTCGGTTATAATCTGGCGACAACCGCCGTTTTCAAAGCGATAGCCGACAATGTTGCACCGTACGAAGGAATTCGTTATCCGCATCTGAAGGACGAATCGAATCCGGTGCAGGTTAAACACGCGATTTCGGAAAAGCGCGATTTATCAAAGGAATCGGACAATTTGAAAGAACGCGCCGAAAACCTGCCGGACGAAGCGGAGAAAAACACGCACACGCCGAGAATCGGACATAAACTGCACCGCGTGACGACTTTGACCGGAAAAACGCCGCAGTTTCATCTTCTGGCAAACGGCAATCCGAAACCGGAAAATCTGCTGGTCGCGCCGCTCGTTCAATTAAATCCGGACGGAACCGTGAAAACCGAAGAAATTGCCGAAGCCGCGACGGTCGGTGTTGTTGACAGAAAAAATTTAAATATAGACAGCTAAATTTGATATGGAAGAAATTGTAAAAACAATTTTCCCTTTTGCCGTCATCGGCGGCGGAATATTTCTTGCTTTTCAGGGCGTTTTAATGATCGTCGCCTATACGGTTTTAGGGGAACGCAAAATTTTAGGCTGGATTCAAGGCAGAATCGGACCGAACCGCGTCGGACCGTGGGGTATTTTGCAGCCGTTTGCCGATCTCTTTAAGTTTATTCTTAAAGAAGACATCGTTCCCGACAAATCAACCAAATTTATCTATTATCTCGCGCCGATTGTCGCTCTGACGTGCGCTCTTTTGCCGATTGTCGTTTATCCGTTCGGTCCGCCGATTACGACGGTTGACTGGACTTTTCTGCCGTACGGTCTGGGCGAAGGAATCACGCAGCTTCCCTTAACCATCGCGCAGATTGATGTCGGCGTGTTGTTTGTACTTGGTATAACTTCGGTCGGAGTTTACGGTATCGCGCTCGCGGGTTGGTCTTCAAATAATAAATATTCGCTGATGGGCGGGCTGCGTTCGTCGGCGCAGATGATTTCGTATGAACTGGCGATGGGCGCGTCGGTTATCGGTGTCGTTATCTTAGCCGGATCGCTCGATTTGAATACGATCATCAATGCACAGATAAATTCGCCGTGGTATATGAGATGGTTTATCATTCCGCAGTTTATCGGGTTTTTCGTATTTTTGATCGCCGCATTTGCCGAAACTAACCGCGTTCCGTTTGATTTGCCGGAAGCCGAAACCGAACTCGTCGCCGGATTTCACACGGAATATTCCGCTCTGAAATTCGCGCTCTTTTTTATGGCGGAATACGTCAATATGTTCACGGTTTCGGTATTAATGGTGACGCTCTTTTTGGGCGGCTGGTATCTGCCGGGTTTGAGCTATATTTTCGAGCCGGGTTCGATTCCCTACGCGCTCGTCAGCCACATCGGATTTATCGGAAAAATCTGCGCGTTTCTTTTCCTATATATCTGGGTTCGCGGTACTTTGCCGCGTTTTCGTTTCGATCAATTGATGAATTTCGGCTGGAAATTCCTTCTGCCGCTCGCATTGGCAAATGTAATTTTCACGATTGTAATTGTTTACTTTTTGAATATTTGATAAGTGAAGAATGATTTGTGATCGGAAAATTCCTTTCATTCATCATTCATCATTCATCATTCATCACTATATAAAATGGTTAGTGTAATTTTCTTTTTACTCGCAGGACTCGCAATCGCTTGTGCGGTTTCGATGGTTTATCACAAAAACCCGATTTACAGCGCGGTTTCGCTGGTCGGCGTATTGATTTCGCTTGCCTGTATTTACATCACGCTCGCCGCGCCGTTTATCGCCGCCGTGCAGATTCTGGTTTACGCGGGCGCGATTATGGTTTTGGTGATCTTTGTGATTATGCTTTTGAATCTCGACGAAGACAAACCGCTTCTCCGGCTCAAAAATTTATACGTCATCGGCGGAGTTTTGGGCGTGGTTTTGCTGGCGCAGACGTTTTTTATTTTCTACGCCGTCAGCAAAACGCCGATTAAAGATATAAATGTCAATGAAACCGCCGGAAAAACGATGAGTATCGGAACGGCTATGTACACGGAATATCTGCTGCCGGTCGAAATCGTCGGGATTATGCTCCTTATGGCTCTCGTCGGCGCAGTGTTTTTAGCGCGAAGTATGAAGGGGCAGCCGCGGGAAATCGAAGTTGTCAGCGTCGGAACGGGAAATCTGGATGCCGCGAATAAAATAGAATCGGATGCGGAGAAAATGCAGGATTCAGCAAAATAATGTAGTTTGCTGTCCGAATATTCAGTATTTTAGATTAAAATATGGAACCGAATTTAGCCACATACTTAGCACTTTCAGGAATTTTATTCACCATCGGCACGGTCGGCGTGATTTATAAGCGCAACGCGATCGGAATGTTTATGTGCATCGAACTGATGCTCAACGCCGTAAATCTAACGTTTATCGCATTTTCGCGTCATTACGGCGACACGACCGGACAGCTTTTCGTCTTTATGATTATGTCGGTCGCCGCCGCGGAAGCTGCGGTCGGACTCGGCATTATCATCTCGTTTTTCCGCAATCGTCTGTCGGTTGACGTTGACGATGCGAGTATTTTGAAGAATTAAAATGAACGACTTTAAAGTGATAATTGAAAAACACAAAGACGGATTTGTCGCTTATCCGCTTGGTTTGAAGGGTGTTATCGTCGGCGAAGGCGATACTTTTGAGGAAGCCTTAAATGATGTAAAATCAGCGATTCGCTTTCATATCGAAACATTTGGCGACGAAGCATTTGAAGGTGATTCGCCTGTTTTGGAAGCATTTGTTGCAGAAATGAATTTGGCTGCGTGATGAAATTTCCGGTTGATGCGCCAAAAAAGCGCGTTATAAAAACTTTGGAATCTCTCGGTTTTGTGATTGTCCGCGAACGGGAACATATTGCAATGATGCGGGAAAACGCTGACGGCACGAAAACGCCTTTGACAATGCCGAATCATTCAAAAATCAAAGGTTCGACATTACGAACGATTTGTAATCAATCAGGAATTTCGCGGGAAGATTTTTTAAGAGCGTTTGAAAATAATTAGTTAAACGATAATGTTAAATGCAGATATTTTGACATTTCAAGAGTTTGTGGCGCACGAAACATTGCCGCTTTCACAAATTCATGGCGCGGTTTTAGAATTTCTGCAAGGGCGCGAAGATGTCGTTCTGTTCGGCGCACAAGCCGTAAATGCTTATGTCAGCGAGCCGAGAATGACGCAAAATGTTGATTTGCTTTCGACTCGCGGCAAAGAATTTGCCGAAGAATTGCGTGAATTTCTGAGCGAAAAGTTTTTCATCGCCGTTCGGGTGCGCGAAATCGGCGAAGGAAAAGGATTCAGAGTTTATCAAACGCGCAAAGAAGGAAATCGGCATCTGGTTGTTGTCATACCGGTTGAAAATTTTCCCGAAACCGAAAAGATTGAAAATATACGGGTTTTATCGCCGCTCGAATTGATTGTCAGCAAAGTTATTTCCTATCACGCGCGGCGCGGAAAACCGAAATCGGGAACGGATTGGCGCGATTTGGCGGTTTTGCTTTTGCAGTTTCCCGAATTGAAGGAAAAAGTTTC
>CAYUGW010000266.1:3760-6186 GCA_964444245.1 uncultured Blastocatellaceae bacterium
AATGACTGAAAACAACTTTTTAAGTCTAATAATTTTCGCGCCGCTGATCGGTGCGGTTGTCAACTGGATTTACGGCGGTTGGCTGAAACAGCGCAATGAAACGGTCAGCGCGATTATCGGCTGTACGTCGGTCGGCGTGGCGTGTGTCGTGGCGTTTATGATCGCGTTCGGCATCGGAACGCCGCACGAAGGCGCGCTTTTTGCCCAAAAACCGGTTCTCGATCATTTATGGACATGGGTTCAGGTCGGCAGTTTCCGTGCGGATTTCGGACTCGGAATGGACAGGCTTTCGGGTATATACGTTTGTTTTGTGACGTTTGTCGGCTTGCTGATTCATATTTTCGCTGCCGGATATATGCACGGCGATAAAGGGTTTTACCGCTTTTTCGCGTATTTGAATCTGTTTATGTTCGCGATGCTGACGCTCGTTTTGGCTGATAATTATCTTCTGATGTTTGTCGGTTGGGAAGGTGTCGGTTTGTGTTCCTATCTTTTGATCGGCTATTACGTCAAACGCGACGAAGCGCGAACGGCGGCGAAAAAGGCTTTTGTGATGAACCGCATCGGCGATTGGGGCGTTTTGATGGGCGTTTTCCTGATCTTCGCTATGACGGGTTCGATCTCGTTTTTTGATAAAACCGAGATCGGCATCGAAGGTACAAGCGTTTTTGCTTTTATTGCACAAAACGTACCGGCTGATCCGTTCACGTGGGGCGCGATTTTTGCGGGCGGTTTGACGAGCGCGGCGGTGCTTTTATTTATCGGCGCGACCGGAAAATCGGCGCAGATTCCGCTTCTGACGTGGCTGCCGGACGCGATGGCTGGTCCGACTCCGGTTTCGGCTCTGATTCACGCGGCGACGATGGTAACAGCCGGAGTTTATCTGGTTGTCCGCTCGAACGTGATTTTTCAAAATGCGCCGACGGCAATGTGGATCGTTGCCGTGATCGGTGCGGCGACGGCGATTTTTGCCGCGACGATTGCGATTGCGCAAAACGATATAAAGAAAGTTCTTGCTTATTCGACGGTTTCGCAGCTTGGGTTTATGTTTTTAGCCGCAGGTGTCGGTGCGTTTGCCGTGGCGATTTTCCACGTGATGACGCACGCATTTTTCAAAGCTCTGCTGTTCCTCGGTTCGGGTTCGGTCATTCACGGAATGCACCACGAACAAGATATGCGGAAAATGGGAAATTTGAAAAAATACATGCCGATCACCTTTTTAACAATGGTCGCGGGAACTCTGGCAATCGCCGGAATTCCGATTTTTTCGGGATTTTTCTCAAAGGACGAAATTCTTTACAGAACATTTGCCGCCGATAAATATTTTCCGGTCGGAGAATTTCCGGGCAACGAATTTTTGTGGGTTATCGCGGTCATTACGGCGATTTTAACGGCGATTTATATGACCAGAATGATGGTTATGACATTCTGGGGCGAAGAAAGATTTCACGCCGAATTGCCAAACGGCGATCATTTGACGGATGCGGCGCACGCTGAAGAAAACGCTTTTGCGACGGGCGACGCGGCAGATGCCCAAGTGCCGCATGATGATCCGCACGCGCTTGCACATCATTATCACGACGAAGAACACGATGCGCACGAAGATGACGAAGAACATCATCACGCGCTTCCGGCGGATTTCAAACCGCACGAATCGCCGTGGAAGATGACCGTTCCGCTGATCGTTCTGGCAATTCTTTCGACGGTCGGCGGACTCGTCGGCATTCCGTACGCGCTCAGTTCGTTGTTCGGCGCGGGCGATATAAATGTGTTTGCCAAAACGCTCGATCCGGTAATTTACAAATTAAAACCGGCTTCTTCGACGGAAAGCCCGGCGCAGCAACCGAAAGAAACAAAACCGCCTCCTGCCGCTGACGGCGGCGGCGGCGAAACAAAAGTTTATTCGCCCGAAGCAATCAGAACGGAGCGAATCTTAGCGGTTCTTTCCATCTTTCTGGCAATCGGCGGAATACTTGCCGGTTGGTTTTTGTTCAGACATAATCCTTTGCGAAAAATGCCGAAGATTTTGGAAGAAAAATGGCGTGTTGACGAATTTTACAACCGTTATATTGTTGATCCGATTACGAATCTTTCGCGCAACGGTTTATGGAAAGGCTTCGATCTGGGCGTAATTGACGGAATCGTCAACGGAATCGGCAGTTTTGTCGTCGCGCTTGGGTCGGTTGCCAGAAGCGTTCAGGTCGGATTCGTCCGAAGCTACGCGGCATTTATGCTGTTCGGCGCGCTCGTCGTCATCGGCTATTTTATTTATTTCGGATTTAAACTTATCAGTTAGCTCTTAGTCATTTGTTTTTAGTCATTTGCAAAATCAAAACGCAAAGGACAAAGGACAAAAGACAAAGGACAAATTATGGATTTCATACACGAAAATCTTCTAACGATTCTAATTTTGCTTCCGGTATTCG
>CAYUGW010000267.1:0-6184 GCA_964444245.1 uncultured Blastocatellaceae bacterium
AACAAGGCGTAAAAGTTAAAAATGTAGTCAGTGACATCTTACGCGAAAAATTACAGTCAACAGTTTGAAATACAACCACCCGAAAAGCGATTCGATTTGAGTCGCCATTTTTTATTTAAAATTAGATTTCGAGTGTTATAATGCTGAAATTATGAAAGTCAAAAGTAAAGTTTTCCTGATTGTCACTATTTTTGTAGCACTTTCAAACGTATCGTTCGGTCAAAACAAATCATCGAGTCATTCACCATTAGCAGCGATTCCCGTTGACTTACAATCTGATTTGGTTATCCGTCTAAATCTTTTCACCGAGGCTCAAAAAAACGGGCAATGGGATAAAGTTGCGGATTTGATGGGTGAATATAGAAACATTGCACTGAACGAGAGATACACCGACAAATACAAAGAGTGTGTGATCGAGCAAATAAAATTTTCTCCGATGATAAGTTTTACGCCGATATATTCATTGGCTTCGACGGCTATTTTAAATTATTCTCCGGAAAAAAGGTGGTACGCTTTAAATGGAGTTGGTGAATTTAAGACAGAAGCAGGAATTATTACGCGAGAAACCAAATTTGCCGTTTATCGCAATAATCAAAACTGGTTTATTTATCCTCCCGATTACGGGTATCAATGGCTGCAAAGAAATTATCGTAAAGACACTTCGCCGGAAAAGTTAAAGGCATTTCTTCAAGTCGTCGAACAACCGGACTCGCCGCTCGAAATTTTCGATGTTTCCGTCAAAATGAATTCTAAAGATGCTTCATTGCGCGATTTCACATTTAAGCTGCGGAACCGCTCAGCAAAAGAAATCGATTTATATATTTATGAAGTTGAAAAATATGTTCCGTTAATACCGGCAAGCAGGTCGAGCAATAGATCAAAATCCATAATGCCGAATGAAACTGTAAATCTCGAAGACGAGGATCAGCGGTTTGCGGCTTACGATTATTACTGCCAAGAAGAGCAGATTCGCAAAATTTACATTCGTTGGGTACGTTTCACCGATGGTTCTGAATGGAAAATAGATAAAAAATCAGAGGATAAAATAAAGGAAGTAAACTAAAAGTAAAGTTTTCATGTCCCGTAGGGACTTCAGCCAATAGCCCCGTGATTTATCGCGGGGTGTTTGAAGAAAAAGGTGTCGAGTCCCGATAGGGACGAAAGAAATCTGTCGTCCCTTGCGGGACTTAAATATTTAATCGCCGACAACCCCGCGATAAATCACGGGGCTATTGACAAATAGCTCCTACGGAGCATATTCGGACATATTGTTTTTAGCACTGCAATTTAGGACATTACTCAACCGATTGAAAAAAACTTTGACAATCCGATTTGGATGTCGTAGTCTAAATGGCAGGAGGTGATAGATATGATAGAAAATTCAATCGAAACACCGCCGGACAATTTGAGCCGGTAAATGCCGGCAAAGCAGTTCGGAGATGTAATAATAAACGGACTTTGGCAGAAAACGAAAAAAGTTGATAACAAGGAAAATGTCGGTGGAATAAAGCTTAAAAGCTCATTCCGATGATTTCAGTTACTCCAAAAAGTTATTTGACTAAAAATCCACAAAACAACTTATAAAAAGATAGGCGATTCTAAACAGGGATCGCCTTTTTATTTTGATCTTTGAGCTTTGATTTTTGATCTTTGATATAAAGTACATAAAATGGAAACAGTCAGCTTATTTTCCGAGGTAACGAACATTAAAGATCTAAGATCAAAAATCAAAGCTCATTCCTTCTTTATGAATAAGAAATTACTGAAAAAACGCAAACAAATGCTGCGGCAAAAACTTGATCGAACGGTCATCGGCTATCACGTCTATCGCTCGGACAACGAGAATCTGCCTTTTGTTTTCTGGGCGCGTCTGACCGATGAGCCGATTCCCGAAGGCTCGTTTAACGATCCGGCTGCCGCGCTCGGAAAGCGTTATTTTTATAAACTGACGCAGGTTTTTGAAAACGGCGACGAGAGCGCACCCGTTTCGGCAAACACTTCTTTTACAGATCACGCCGGAAATACGTTTGAACAGAATCCTCTGACCGATTTCGTCGGGTATAATATGTATCGTTCGGCGGATGAAAGCGTTCCGCTCGACCAATGGGAAAAGCGCAACGATAAACCTCTGCCGACGACCGAATTTAAGGACGAAGGCGTGCAGTCGGGCGAAGTTTATTTTTATTACGTCCGCGCCGTTGATTCGCGCGGGACGGAAAGCGCACCCGGCGAAATCGTGCGCGTTATCAGGAAGTAATGATTAATTTTCCAAAATAAAAGCCAATGAAATTGGCGATATATTTGTAGCCCATAGTGCAACTATGGGTAGAAGGCGGATTGAGTCATTAAGCTATTGAAAATAGCGGCATAAAATATGTCACTCTCGCGCGAGAGTTGGTATAATTTTCCGACCTTTCCCGAAAACCCAGCGTTATGGGTTACAAATATATCGTCATCTTCGATGACTAAAATTCGATAACTTCAAATAAATCAACGATTATTTTGGAAAGATGTCTAATAAGTATTTTTTTAAATGTATGCGAAAATTTATTCTGACTTCAGCTTTTGTTTTTATCATTTTGATTGCGGCTTCCAATGAGATTTTTGCCTGCACTTGTTCAAATTCAAATGAGGCGACGATTGAAAAGAGTTTCCGCGATTCGGATGCCGTCATTTACGGCAAAGTAATTGATCTCAGCACCGATCCGAATAGGGATATTCAGGCTTTATTTATGGTCGAAAGCTCGTGGAAAGGTGTTGATCACAACAAAATCATCGTCCGAACCGATGCAACATCTTGCGGAATAAATTTTAAAATTGGCGAAAATTATTACCTTTGGTTGGATGGGAGAAACGACGAATTTCATACAGTTCCTTGTCGTCGGCACGGCGGCGCAGAAGAAAACTTTTTACAAAATAAGCCGCAATTACGGCTCAAAACCGTTTCGCTCGAACTTTCAGGCAAGAAAAACTATGAAACCGAGCCGGAGGAAAAACGCCCGGAAAATGAAGATTCGGCAATCAGCCGCGATCTGTTTTTGATTATCGGTGCTTCGCTTGCTTCCGCCTTTTTTGTACTATTCCTGGTCGGCATCATATTTTTCTTTTGGCGAAGAAAACGCTAAAAAACTTCTATGACTTTTGATTTTTGGATTCCTTTAATATTTTTTCAGAAGAATCTCGACACGCGGGAAATCATCGAAGACAAGATTTCGGCGGATGACGCGGACGAATTCAACCGCATACGCTGTCCGCAATGCAAATGGCAGCCGCAGAAAACGAGCCGCTGGTATTGCTCTTCAGCCGGTGCGCCGGAGTTTTTCTTCGGCGGCTGCGGCGCGGTTTGGAACACTTTCGACACGCGCGGAAAATGTCCGGGTTGCGCTCATCAATGGCGTTGGACGACCTGTTTATCGTGTCACGCCAATTCGCTTCACGAAGATTGGTATGTGAAAGATGCTGAATAATTATCTATTAAATCCTTTATGAATCTTGCACAAAATATCGAAGATTTGCTTTCAATCGAGAGTGATTTCGGCAAATTGCGGAATGCGGCAAACGAGTATTACGCTAATCTTTCTGCCATTTCGGGTATCGGTGATGATTCGGAAAACGGCGAAGATGACGAGCCGACAATCTTAAAGAGCGGCAAAGCGATTTCGCCGAAAGATGCCGCCCGTTGCGTTTTGGATTTTGCGCGGACTTCCGCATTCTTGCGCGGAATAAATTCGGCAATTGATACAGCTAAAAAACGCTTTCCGTCTGAAAAAATCGAGATTTTATACGCCGGATGCGGTCCTTTTGCGCCGCTTGCCATACCCTTTGGCTTAAAATTTTCTGCGGATGAAATTTGTTTTACTCTGATTGATATTCACGCTCCCTCAATTGATTCCGCCGAAAGAATTTTTCAAACGCTTGATTTAAAAGATTTTATCGGCGAATTTATCCAAACCGATGCCGCTCTATTTCAAGCCGCAAACGGAAAAAAATTTCATATCATCATCACCGAAACAATGCAAAAGGCTCTCGAAAAAGAACCGCAAGTGGCGATAACCTTGAATCTGGCAAAACAGCTTCGGGAAAACGGAATTTTTATCCCGCAAAAGATTTTAATCGAAGCTTGTCTGGCTGATTTTCAAAAAGAATTTACAATGAGTTCGGGTGAAAAATTAGAAAGAAGGCGGATAAATCTGGGGAATATCTTCGAGCTTTCCGTTGAAAATTCAACTGATGAAAACACTCTTTTTCTCCCGAAAATTTTGGAAATTCCTTCGGGTATTAAAACAGAGATGTGTCTGATGCTTTTAACAAAAATCGAAATTTTCGATTCATTTAGATTGGATGATTATGATTCGGGAATAACTTATGCTTCGATTTTACGCGATTTTACCGAAATCGAAGCCGGACAAAAAATCGAATTCAGGTATATTCGCGGAGAAAATCCGCATTTCGCGTATCGGTTGATTTAAGTTATCTGACAAATTTTACATGGGCAAACTTTTTCGGAATATTTAACTGGTTTTTCCGCCGAAAATTTCGTAGAATGAAAAACATCAGACAGATTTTCCGGTGCTTTTTGCATCACAGTTTCAAGAATTTTTCTGAGGGAGAATTAGATAAATAAAAATGAACACAGACACTACATATTCAAGTACATTCGGTAATTCGGTCGCAGATGCTATGCCGGCAGAGCGTGCGTCTTTTATTCGTAAAACTTATGCCCACGTAGCACTCGCGCTTCTCGTTTTCGCGGGGCTCGTTTCCGTTTTGGTTAATACGGATACAGCTCAATCGCTTGCCATGACAATGACCGGCGGCTGGAATTGGCTGATCGTTTTAGCCGCATTTATGGGCGTTTCGTGGCTCGCCCAATCGTGGGCAAGATCAACGACATCAAAACCGATGCAGTATATGGGCTTGACGCTCTATACCGTTGCCCAGTCAATAATCTTTTTGCCGCTTCTGTTTGTTGCATCGCAATATTCCAACAGCACTGAAATGATCGCTCAAGCCGGAGTCGTAACGCTCGGATTGTTTGCCGGTTTGACGGCGGTGGTTTTCATTACGCAAAAGGATTTCTCATTTTTGGGACCGATTCTGGCAATCGGCGGTTTTGTCGCACTCGGCTTTATCGCATCGGGCATTATTTTCGGATTCAGTTTAGGCAGCGTTTTCGCCTTTATAATGGTCGCCTTTGCCGGAGCGGCGATTCTTTATGAAACGTCGAATATGCTTCATCATTACAACACCAACCAGCACGTTGCCGCGTCTTTAGGCTTATTTGCCAGCGTCGCGCTTTTGTTCTGGTATATTCTGCAAATTTTTATGGGCGGCAGCAGTGATGATTAATTTTAGCTGAATAGTTTGTAAAAAAACTAAAAAAGCGGAGCGTTTATCTGGATTTGATAAACGCTCCGCTTTTCTTTTTCGCAGGAAATTTGTATAAAGTATAAAATCTTTTTTGTATTTGATGCGCGTCAGATGTTTAGAAACAGTGAAAATGTGAAAATGTGAAAAAGTTTATTTTTGTCTGAAAAAAACTCTTTCGGTAAAAGCTGTTTATTTATCAGAAAAACCGAAGACCGAAAGTATCAAAAACTTTTTCACATTTACACTTTTTCACCAGTAATCAAAGACCTTATCAATTACTTAACTTTAAAATTTCTTTAATAAATATGAATCAAATAGCTATGAATCAATACGCGCCGTGTCCGAAATGCGGCGCGACAAACGCCGAAAAAATGTCTTTTACGTGGTGGGGCGGACTCATCGGACCGCGGATTTTAACGCACGTCAAATGCCGAACTTGCGCAACGACTTTTAACGGAAAAACCGGAAAGGACAACACCAATGGCATTATTATTTACTGCGTTGTCGTCGGTGTCGTAATTCTTTTTATTTTTGCAATCGCAATCATTTTTATCACGGCGATTATGATCGGAATCACGGCAGGCTGAAACCTTGTTTTTACCAAACCTTTTTAGAACGGAGATTCGTCTTCGTCGTCATCAAAAACGATTCGTTTTTTGATTTTCGGCTGTTTTTCTTCGCGCAGATCACCGGCTTCGATTGGCTGCAACGCCGGATTTCCGTTTTCGTCCTTGAGCAAAATTTCGATTCGGCGTTCGGCTTGATTTAATCTTTCCTGACATTCACGCGAGAGTTTTACGCCTTCTTCAAAAAG
>CAYUGW010000268.1:0-6176 GCA_964444245.1 uncultured Blastocatellaceae bacterium
CGCTTCCCGCGCGCCAAACGGCAACATCGGCTTTGCCGTCGCCCGTAAAATCCGCCGAAAGCGGTTTGTCGCCCGTCGCGCCGAATTGAAACGAGAGATTTCCGCCCGTGCTTGTGCTGATCCACCACTCGGAAACCGAGGGGCGAAAAACGGCTAAATCGGCTTTGCCGTCGCCGTCGTAATCTTCCGGCATCGGAATATCTTCGGAAATTCCGAATTGCGAAATGGTCGTTCCGCCCGAAGAATTCAAAATATACCAGGTTGCGTTCGACGGGCGAAAAACCGCTGCGTCCGATTTGCCGTCGCCGTCAAAATCTGCCGGAACCGGAATATCGCCCGGTAAGCCGAACGGAAATGAATAAAATGAATTGTCTTCCGATCTCAAGATAAACCATTCGCCGCTTGAAGGACGGAAAATGGCAAGATCGGTTTTGCCGTCGCCGGTGAAATCTGCCGGTGTGATTTTGTCCGTCTGAGAACCGAACCCGAAAGCGCGGTTTGAGCCGTCAGACGAGCGCAGATACCACCATTCTCCGACACTCGGGCGAAAGATCGAAAAATCCGTCCGGTTATCGCCGTCGAAATCGAATCGGGCGCGACGCGGCAGAAGCGGTTCGCTCAAAAGTCTGGCAATCGAAGTTCGCGCCGCGCCGTTGACATTTTCAAAATCTCCGCCGATCAAAACTTTGCCGTCCGCTTGCAGTTCGACATCATAAATCGTATTATCCGTGTTCGCGCTGAACGAATTATCTATCGTCCCGTCGCCGTTCAGACGTGTGATATTTTCCGACGAACCTGCGCCGAAATCACTGAAATGTCCGCCTGCCAATAACTTACCGTTCGGAAGAATTTCGATGTCTTCAATTCTGGCAAGTTCCGTTGAACTCGAGATCAGATTTAACTGGAATGTTTCGTCAATCGCACCGTTTGTTTGCAGACGGGCAATGCCAACCCGGTGATTTTCATCAGCCTGCAGATTTCCGCCGACCAAAACTTTTCCGTCAGGCAAAAGTTTTAGTGCATAACCGTATGAAAATACAGAAATTTGATTATAGAAACCGGGACGAAAATCTCTATCTTGAGTGCCGTCAGCGTTTATGCGAACTACGGCTTTATAAGTGTCTGCTTCTCCGCCACCGGTTGTATAGGAAATAGCAAAAGCTCCGGCGGCTAGAATTTTTCCATCCGGCTGCACGGCTAGATTTTCATAACGAAGATTCGTAACTATATCTGTTGCAGAAAATGAATTATCAACGCTTCCGTCGGAATTTAGCCGGGTTAATTTACCCGAACGAATCAGACCTCTATCAAATGCGTGGGAAACCAGAATTTTTCCGTCCGGCTGCAAAGCCAATGTTTTTACCTCACTGATAAAAAACAGTTCCGTTAAATCAAATGAGCTGTCAATCGAGCCGTCAGCATTAAGTCTTATAATCTCGCTGGTCAGGAATGTACCTGTATTTATATTGAAACCGCCGATGATAATTTTGCCGTCCGGCTGCACAATCAAAGCATTTATCTGAAGAGGTCGGATTGCGCTCGCATCGAAGGTTTCGTCAATTGTTCCGTCAAGGTTTAATCTGACCAGACGATTTTTGTTTTCTCCGTTGACGCGATTGAAATTTCCGCCGGCAATGATTTTGCCGTCCGGCTGTTTGGCAATCGCCCGAACACCGCCGAGGGCAACCGTATTTATTTCACCAACCTGCACACCGCTTGAATCAAACAATAGCGCGGTTTTAGAACTCGGCTCAAAAGACGAATATTCGCCGCCGGCGATTACTTTTCCGTCCGAAGTAATATTGAGGGCATGAGTTGTTCTACCTCCAAACTGATTTGGAACAAACGAAACATCCAGCGAACCGTCCGTATTTAATTGCTTTACCACCGCAGAAGAGTTTATCGCGTCAACCAGAATTTTACCGTCGGGTTTTATAAAAAGGGCGAAAACCGGCGCGGTAACGGATGCTGCCGAATTAAATGAAGCATCGGTCGTGCCGTCGGAATTTAAGCGCGCGAGCCAACTGCGACTTTCCGTGTTTACCGTATTAAAAAATCCTCCGGCGATGATTTTTCCGTCCGATTGGATGGCGACTTTGTATAAATTGCTGTTGAGCCGCGCACCGAACGAATTGTCAACATCTCCGTTTGAATTAAGCCGTAAAATGGCATTTGCCGTCGCTTCCTGGTTTTTATAGTCCAATATAAATAATCCGCCTAAAACGATTTTTCCGTCCGACTGCAAAGCAAGACTGAAAACGATACTCGGTATTGAAGGAATCGGCGGATTGGTCGTGCCGCCGAGTGGCGGTGACGGTAAAGGCGAGGCGAATGAAGCGTCAAATACGCCGTCAGAGTTTAATCTGGCAATATAGTTTGCCGGTATCAAATTAATCGAATTAAAAGAACCGCCGATCACGATTTTTCCGTCCGGTTGAATGGCAATGTCGTAAATAATATTGTCCGCGCCCGTTCCCGTATCAAATGTCTGATCGAGCGAGCCGTCGGAATTCAGTCTTGCAATATGATATTGATCTATGCCGTTGACGACCGTGAAACTGCCGCCGATGATAATTTTTCCGTCCGTCTGCACGGCGACGGCAAAAACAGTTCCGTTGACATCGGCAAAAAACGATGTGTCGGGCGAATTATCCGTATTTAATCTGGCGATGCTTTTAGAACGGTTTCCGTCTAAATCCTTAAAAAAACCGCCGATCAAAAGTTTCCCGTCAGGTTGTTTGGCAAAACTTCTGATATTTCCGGGAATCGAATCAACCGAAGGATTAAACATTAAATCCAATTCGCCTGCCGTTAATGAGCTTTTCTCATTTCTGTCGGGCAAAACATTTTTAGCAGTATTTATCAAATTAGGCGATTGCTTTCTATCATTAAAAAGCAGCGGATCGATCCCGCCCGAATTTTGCCGTTCGGTTTCCGAAAGGATTTGCGCGTTTGAATTTGCCGAAACGCATAAACAAAATAATATTGCCGAAAGAATCGTGAAATATACCGATTCTTTCCTGAGAAATGAAAAAAAATACATACATCTCCTTGAAGGTTTAACTTTTGTTAAATTTTAGCTTTTAAGATTTTTATTGAGAATCTGAGAATTCAATAGTTCTGAGAATCTTTTATGATGTGAACATTATCATTTTTTGCGGTCGAAGTCTATACAAAATTATTAAGTATAAATGTAAACATCAAACCTTTTTTCGAGCTTGATTTATACAAGAAAAAAAGAGCGGCAAAAGTTTTATTACGCCGCTCTTTTCTCACATTTATTTATGAAGTTTATAAATTTATCTTCTCGTTTTCGCCGCCGTCGGCTTGTTTTCCGGTCGCCAGAGCCTTCAGAAATCCGGCGACTTGAACAAATGTACTCGAAGGCGAATCCCAATATTCGGCTTGTTCGATATTTACTTTCAAAATGCGAATATTCGGGTCTTCGCGTCCTTCGGGAAACCAGGCTTTGTAAAACGGATTCCAGAGTTCATCAATTTTCGCCTGATCGTGAAAGGTTTCGCCCGTTCCCGAAACCGACACAAACGTATTATCATCGGGCGCGGCGTATGAAACATTTACACGATTATCCTGTTTGATTTCTTTGTCTTTATGCGTATTCGCGCCGGTCAAAAAATAGATAAATCCGTCTTCGTCAATTTCCTGCGTCGCCATCGGACGCGAACGCAGAACACCGCCGTCAACTGTTGTCAGCATTGCGGTTTTGATTTCTTCGATTAAATTATTCAGTTTTTCGATTGCTTCTTGTTTATTGTTATTCATAAAAATTTTCTTCCCTTTTTCCCGTAAATTTTTCGGTCAAAATTAAACCTTTAACAAGCTTAAGCAGGCAATCGGCATTCCGAAAGTGAATCCCTCATTTTACTTTTTATTTTTTACTTCGTATTTATCTGTGATTAAATTCGTCGTGGAGTTTATTGACGATTTTGCTCGTCGTGTCGGTAAAAAGAAACGGGAAAAATGCGTGAATCAAACACGCCGGAACGCAGATAAAAAGCCGCGCCGCAACCGTTAAAGCGTAGAAAAAATGTTTGCGATAGCTCATTCCGACATCATTCGGATGCGCCAGAAATAATTTTTTTAATTGTTCCATAAATTTCTCTTTAAATCTCGATTTTTTCCGCTTTGTTAAGCAAAAAACCGAACGCATTTCGCGCCGCTCGTTTCATATTTTCCGCATCGCCCGTCGTGTAAAAAACGTCTTCGCCCGCGCCGCTCAAATTCCATTTTTCGATTTTTTTGACGAGTTCATTCGCCGGATTTATCAGTTTTGTTTTCGGTGAAACAAAACTTTTCAAAACTTCGGAAATCGCCGGATAATGCGTGCAGGCAAGTAAAATATGCGAAGAATTTTTGACGGGCGTTAAAATCCTGCGTGCTTCTTCGCGCAAAATCGGGGATGAAATATCGCCCGATTCGATCAAAGCCGAAAGCGGCTGCGCGATTCTCTGCCGGATTTTAATGTTTTTTTCATTAAATTTTTTGCGGTAAATTTTTGATAGAACCGTCCGCCGTCCGCCGATTACCGCTAATTTTTCAGGTTTCAATTTCAAACATAAATCAACCGCGCTTTCGATCACGCCTTCGATTTTTATATTTCTCGAATCTAAATATTCAATCGCCGTGCTTGCCGCGTTGCAGCCGATCACAATATGCGTCGCGCCTTTCGTTTTCAAGAATTCGATCACCGAATTTAATCTCGAAACAAGTTCGCCGCGCCGCATTTTCCCGTACGGAGTTGCGCCCGTATCGGAAAAATAAACAACCGGAAACTTTCTGCCGCTTTTATCAAGCAGCTTGACAATACTAATGCCGCCGATTCCCCAATCCAAAATGCCGAGTTTTGATTGCGTGTTTTTCATTGAAATAAAATCGGTATAGCGAACGGTAGTGAGCCGCGTTTTAGATAAATTCATGTTGATCAGAGCGCAAACCTTCTCACTACCATTCGCTATACTGATTAAAAATCTGTGTTAATCAGTTGTTAAAAACTCTTTAAGGATAAGACATTTTCGCGTCAATACCGTTTTGAATCGCGCCGGAATCAAAAGCGATGATTCGTGCATTCCAGCCGAAGTTTAATATCTCCACTTTTTGCCCCGGAAAACGGCTTTCGAGATACCATTTCATCTCGTGTTCCGAGCGAATCGGATTGTATTCGAGCATTTTTTTCCAATCGGGATGACTGACGAGTTTTGCGAGATTCGCATTAAATTCAGCGTTCTTTTTCCGGCTGAAAACCGTGCGTAATTTGTCTTTCAAAAGCGCGGGATATTCTTTTACATCGACCGGAACCGTAACCATATCAATAATTAAAAACTTTCCGCCTTTTTTCGTCACGCGTTTTATTTCCCTTAAAAGCGGATCCCAGTCTAAATAGCGAAACGACATTAAGGAAATAACAACATCGAATTTTCCGTCTTCAAACGGCAAAACCGGACCGTTTATATCGAAAAATTCGAGATTTTCCTTTCCCTTATTCCGCTTTCGCGCCTGCTCTAAAATCGCTCTTGATTCATCAACGCCCGCGCCGTATTTTATCCGCTCGCTCAAAGCATTAAGCAGTGCGCCGTTTCCGCAGCCGATGTCTAAAACATTGATCTCGTTAGTTTCAGGAAGATGCTCATTGAGCCATTTCCATTCGTCCCGGCGAACGCGAATATCGGAAAATGCCGCGTCGTAGAGTTCGGCGACCTTATTATAACTCGCGTCGTCGCCGTTCAGATTTTTCGGTTCGAACATTTTCATTTCTTCGGCTTTCATCAAACCGGCGAATTTCAAAGCGGTCGCGCCGATGCCGTGCGATTTTCTGCCCTTACAGCCGATTGTATAGAGCGTTTTCGCATCGCCGTTCGTTCCGGCGTATTTAAAGCGCGTTTTGCTTTTTGAAAACGTCGTGTACCAGAAAAATCCGTAAGCTTTGATGTTAAAGACACGCGCAAAAAAAGGCGCGAACCAGCGTGCCGAACGGCAGCAATGAAAAAACGCCGAAGCATTCATCGCAAACGGAATCTCCATCGTTTCCCATTCAAACGGGCTGAATTGTTCGGGAAAATCAACAGTTCCGAACATCGGACCATACATTCCCGAATGCCCGACAAAATGAAATTCTTCGATCTGTTTTCCGCCGCGTTTTACCTCGTCGAAAACCTGCA
>CAYUGW010000269.1:0-6165 GCA_964444245.1 uncultured Blastocatellaceae bacterium
CGAAAGGACAAAATGTTGAAAAATAAACCATTTAATTATGCACAGGCTTCATTTATATTACACATCGGCGGTCAGAGACCGCCTGCTTAACTATTTCTCTTTACATACCACAAAAAAAACGCCTGCTTGCGGCAGACGTTTTCGATTATTTTCTAATCCGAAATCCGAAATCCAAAATCCAAAATCGATTCAGCTTTCGTCAATTCCGAGCTGCAGAGTTCCCGAACTTTTTTTCATTTTCTTGCCGTAGCGCAGAAAATGTTCGTAGGTTTCGCGCGCATCTTCGGTCATAAAAAGAATCTTTGCGCCGATCAGATATTGCGAAACCGAAATATGTTCGCCGATCTGTTCGTATCTCTGCCCGACGATCTGGAGTTTTACCTTTCCGTTCGGCAAATCGAGTTCCGCGTTCAGCGTGCGACCTTCGCCGACCAGATAATTTTCTTTTAGTCTGATGGATGAAACGACGAAAGCAATTCCGGTATGACTTAAATCCTTTGTTTCTCCCGTGATAGAAAGATTATTTAGCGGCATTCGCAAGTTTCCGGTATTTCTGTCGGGTTCGAATGTCAATTTGATCGGAACGGCGTAATCGTGTCGGGCGGCAACAACCTGCTTTGACACGGACTTATTTAGCTGTGTAAAAAATTTTCGAAACATTTTCTTTGGATTTTAACTGCTTGTCGGGCTAATTCAAAGTATTGCAATACGTTTCGGCATTATAAACCTATTTTTTTACAAATATCAACACTTATTTATAAGAAAATGTTATTTTAACTATTATTTAACAGGTTTTCCCTTATTATCTTTGCTTTTGATGACGGCTTTCTCCTTTCCGCCGACATTGAATGTATATGAAAGTTTGCCTGTTTTTCCGTAAACGGCTGGTTCAGCCGAAGCACTGTAACTCTTTTTATCAAAAGCGAGTGAGAGATTAAAATTGTATCCGGTCGAAGCGGACGTTTTAACATCTGCGGGCAGAAATCCGCTCTGCACGAGCGTCGGAATATCGCCGAACAATCCTCCGTTCTGCGCCGAATAGACGAGCTGTGCTTTATAAATTCTCTCGAGCATCGCTTTGGCTTCCGCCTGATGAGTTTCGATTTTCAGCGCAAAGAAATAATTTTTGCCTTCTTTTTTGACGATTTTTTCCGCTTCTTCATCGAGCGTTAAAATCACCCAAACGCCGTTTTCGCGGCGCAGTTTTATTTCCTGCAATTCTATCTGATCGGTTTCGACATCGGGCAGTTTCGCCGTCACGGTCGCCGAGTCTTTCACGATTATTTCGCCGTTAATGGCAACATCCGCCGGAATCTGTCCGGCAAGCGCATTAAAATCAACCTGCAGATCCTCGAATTCCGTTTCGGTCAAACCTTCGATTGCCGGACGCAAGTTCGTCAAAAACAAAGCCTCGCGAAACTTTCTTTCGCGCATCTTCTGATAAAACGCGCGAACCGTATCAGCCGGCGAATTCGTTTCGATCTTGATCGTAGTTTTCAAACCGGCATTTAACGGTGCCGCATTCAAAACCACCGCCGGATTTTTTGCCGGATTTTCCGCTATCTTTGTTACTGCAACAGGATTTTTCGCCGCTTCGACTCCGCAGCCGCTGATGACCAAAACCGATAGAATAACCGCTAAAACCGGGACGTTTACGCGAAATTTAATTTGAAAAATTTTGTAAAACATTAAATCGTTTCTCCGAAAATTAGATTGTTGACATTAGAAGAAGAATTTTTTTTGAGCAAGGCACTGGTCATAGAAAAAGTTTTTGACTATGACGAAAACGATTATATCGCGTTTTGTTAAAGAATGTAAAACGATTTTTTCATTGTTTTTACATTTATTTTAATTTTTTCTGGAAATTCGATGCGATTGGAAATTTACAAGGGCATTGTTTAAGTCGAAGATAAGCGAAAAACGCCTTTGTATTTTTTTCTACAAAGGCGTTTTTTATTTAGATTTTAGCCGAAAAATCAGTTTGGAAAACTCAAATTCATTGTTGCCGTTTCATTTGACCTAATTGTTACGCTTTGTGCATCCTTTATCAATTCGGTAAACCATTCTTCAATATTTTCGGATTCCGGGCGATTATCCTCCGTTCCGATAATTACGATATATTCTCCCGGCGCGGCTTTTATTTCAAAGTTGCCGCTTTGGGAAATCAAGGCTGAACGGGAATTTTGTAAGGATTCCGTCGCAGTTTTTCCGGACGGAAGCAACACAACAAAGGCTATTTTTCCTTTGATAAAGTTGCTGACAGTTCCCTTCAGCGTTCCGACATCGGCTCCCAAAACTATCTGCACGCCTTCGATCGCATCTCCGTCTTTTACTTCGAGCGGTGAAGCGAGCAAATCTCTGCTGCCCAATCGAATGGATTTTACATAATAATCTTCGGTGCGAGCGGACAAACGAAATTTGCCCTCCGAAAGACCGCTGAGCTTAAATTCTCTCGATGAACTGTTTTTTAATTTAGCATTTTGATTGTCATTTTTATTGATATAGCTCGATGAACCTGTCATTCTTTCCGCATCACTTGCCATAAAAGAAACAAAGTCAGGAAAAGGTTGGTTGTCTTCGACCGTAATTATTCCCGAAATAGTTGCCTGAATCGGGAGTTCTACGTTTATATCCGCTAGATTTTCGCTGTCAATTTCAACTTCGCGGGAAACCGAAGCGTATTTCGGCTGATTATCCTGTTTGGGTTTCGATTCATCGTAGGAATACGGAATTTTCTGAGCAAAGGTCAGGCGATATTTCCCTTTCGGCAATTCTTTGAATAACCATTTTCCCTGCGCATCGGCTTTAATTCCCTCACCTTGATAATACCTGACAACTTCAGGCTCCTCGATTTTTGAAAACGAAACCGTTACATTTTCCAGCGGCTTCTTACTGTTTTTAGCAACGACCGTGCCGGAAATTCTAAAAAGTTGGCGATCGGGAATGGAAATATCAATTCCGGTCTGCTCTTGTCCTAAATAGGCTTGAACAGCCGCAGCTTCTTTGACATTCGATCCGCTCGGATAAAATGTTTTTAACTGTGAATTATTGTTATAAGATGTTACCGAATAAGAACTTACTTCCGCACTCTCGGAAGCGTGCGTTACCTTTTCGGTAACTCTGACAATATACTCTCCGGCGGGCAGTCCGGTAAAACGATAAAATCCGCGGTCATCCGTAGAAGCGACCATTATATTATCGCGGTCGCTTCCGTAAGAATATCTTTCGATCAGCGGTTTGTCCTTTGCGAAAACCTGCACTTTCGCATCAATGATCGGTTCGCCGTCGGGATACAAAACCCTTCCGCTGATCGCCGCGCCGCGCCGGACTCCGATTTCGGTTTGAATTTCGCTGACACCGTCAATGGCAAATGGTTGAAATTCGGGATTTTCTCTATCGGAATAATCGGGATTAAGAACACCCGGAACTTTGACGATTGCCTGATAAATTCCGGCTTTGATATTTTTAAGGACAAATTCGCCGTTGCCGTCGGTCAAAGTGTATTTATCCGCATCCGATCTTGAGGAAGCAACCGTCAAAACTGCTTTAGCAGAATTTTCATCTTCGGGCGGCGCGACCAGTTCTCTGATTTTTGAGAATCCGACCCAACCGTGGCGCACGGGTCTGCCGGTGTCCCGATAAACTACGCGACCGCGAACGGTCGAGCCTTTTTCATCTTCCGAATTCACCGGACGCGAACTGACCGTGCTTATTACTTCTGATCGCGGTGCGACAATTACGCCTTCTTGGGAATATGAAAAAACAACGCCGAAAGAGAAGATAAAAGTCAAAATAAATAAAAGTTTAGTGAGCTGAAACATCAATTTTCTCCTAAAAATGAAATAAGTTTTGCTGAGATAATAGCACAAAATGATTTAATCCAAAGATTAATTTTTCGCAAATAAAAATTGCCCCGGCTTTTAAATAGCGGAGGCAATTCATATTTAGCTGTATTTGAGAAATTTGATGCGCCTGAATTATTATTCCGTGCTTCCGGTATTTATTTGAAAGAATTGGAAGAGTTTTTTAGTAAATCTTGCTTAATTTACCTTGCATAACTCCAAACTTTTTTCAAACGCCTTAAAATTTAATTTACGCTCTAATTAAATACTGCTCCGCATTTATTTAGGCATATCCAGATTTATATCTGTTGTTTCAAAAGGCTTTATCGTAACGGTCGAAGCATTCATCAAAAGATTTCTTAATTTTTCATAAAATTCTTCCGGTGTTTCTCTGCGACGGTTACTTTGGTCGTTGACTATTATGTAATAATCTCCCGGTGCGGCTTTGATTTCGTAAGTTCCGTTGGCTTTAGCCAAAGAGCCGAAAGATATTCTCGGATTTTCTCTTGTTCCCGCTTCTTTTTTAATCAGGTAAACTCCGACCTCCGTGGCATTTTCCATATTTGCGACTCTGCCTTTAACTGTTCCCAGATCGCTTGCAATGATGAGGCGAACGTCTTCCGGATTTTCGCCTTCCTTTAAATCCAAAGTGAGATTTTCAGATTCTCTATTTCCGATAAAAACTTGTGAAAGATAATAACCATCGGAAAAAATTCTGAATCTTATTTCGCCGGCAAGCAATTTATGAGCCTCGAAAGACAGTTGTTTCTGCGATGCCGGATCGTTTTCTTTGTATTGCGAATAATCTATCTCAACGCTTTCTCCGTTTGCCCGTAAATACATTCTTTGTGGCAAATTCTTGCCGTCTCTGTCTAAAATTACGCCTTTGATGCTTCCGCCGGTTTGAACTTCGAGCAGGAGATTTTCAATGTTGCTGTCGGTAATTTCTATTTCTTTTTCAACGTCGGGATATTTCGGTTGTTCATTGTTATTGCTTCGATACAATTTAACTTGTCTTGCGACGATACGATATTTTCCTTTCGGCAAACTTCGCAAACTCCATTCGCTCGGAATTTCCTTATCTGAAAATCCAAATCCTGCGGCACTTGTACGCGCTACATTTCCATACTCTAATCCTTCGTCGGTTGTATCCATCTTATAAAAATTGATCTCGAAATTTTTAAGAGCTTCACCTGTTTTCTTCAGCACGACTCTGCCTGAAACCGTATAAAGTTCTCTTTTCGGAATAGTTATATTAATGGAAGTTTGTTCCTGCGCGAAAAAAACATCTATTCCGGTTGCGCTCTTTGAAGTCGAGCCGTTCGGAAAATAAGTTTGCAGGTATTCCTTACCGTCCCCTGAGAGCGAACTTCCGAGATAATCTTCCTGCTCGATTTTGTGAGAAGCCGGTTCGATTGCCCTGACAATATACTGCCCTTCGGGAAGTCCTGCAAAGCGGTAATAACCGCGATCATCGGTCGTGGATTCTCCGGCATCCGCCAAACTTCTGATCGAGTAAGCCGAAAATTTATCGCCGATCTTTCGCAGTGCTTCTACTTTTACATTCGGAGCAACTTCGCCGTCGGCATACCGGACGATGCCTGAGATCGAACCGCCGCGTTTTACGCGAAATTGATAATCAAAATCGCCGTTTCCGTTTACCGGTACTTGTTGAAATAAACTTGCGCGAAATTTCTTTTTTGTATCCGGATCAAAACTTTCATAAACATCGGGATTCAATATTCCCTTATTTTTTGCATATAAATAATAAGTTCCGGCTTTTACATTTTTTAGGATAAACATTCCATTCTCATCGGTTTTTGCGTATTGCTGAGAATATGCGGAACGCGCATCATCCGTATTTACCAGAGTTACGCTGACATATCTGACCGGACGACCCGTATCCTCATAAACAACCGTTCCGCGAACCGTTGCGCCTGTAACTTGAACATTATTTTTCGTAGCTGAATAAACAGTTTCCGTGCCGGTTGTTTGAGCGTAGGTCAAAATTCCGTTGACAATAAATAAACTCAAAAAAATCAGTGAGCAGGTTGAAATTCTTAATTTCTTTTTCATCTGTAAATTTACTCCTCGTGTTTTGTTAAGTAAATGAAATTAAATAATATGCTCCACTTAATAAATTTAATTCCTAGTCGGTGAAACCGACGATATATTTGTAGCCCACATCGCCAGATGTGGGAAAAGATAAATGACAAATAAAAGCCATTGAAAATGGCGACATACAAAATATATGTCGTGGTTTCAGAGCCACTTAAAAGAGCTTTTTACATTCTCCCCACGATTTGCATCGTGGGCTACAAAT
>CAYUGW010000270.1:0-6139 GCA_964444245.1 uncultured Blastocatellaceae bacterium
CGCAAAAACTGGGCATTTGAAACGCCCGGAATTTCGACCGGATATTGAAATGCGAGAAAAACGCCTTCGCGTGCGCGTTCGTCAGGCTCGAGTTCCAGCAAATTTTTGCCTTCGTAAATAACTTCGCCTTTCGTTACTTCATAACTGGGATGTCCTGCCAAAACTTTTGCCAACGTAGATTTTCCCGAACCGTTCGGTCCCATAATCGCGTGAACTTCGCCTTTATTAATTTGCAAGTTCAATCCCTTTAATATTTCTTTGCCGTCAATCGCGGCGTGTAAATCTTTGATTTCCAATAACATAATTTTATTTATTTTCCTTTAGCCACTTCTGTAAATCTTTGAGCGTTTCAAAGTCGAGAATCGCCAGGCTTAATTCTTCGAGTTTGAAACGGTCAAGATTTTTGACTTTTTTTGCCGTCGGCTCGTCAAGACTGCCGAATTTTTTGTATAGAATCTTTAAATTAATCTCGATCAAACTCTCTGTTTTTCCGATTTCCAGACCTTGCTGCAATCCCTGCTGTAATCCCTGCTGCAATCCCTGCTGCAATCCCTGCTGCAATCCCTGCTCGATTCCTTGATTAATAAATTCTTTAACCGTATTTGTCATAATTTCCTCCTCGTATTTGGGAAAAGTTTTTCTGATCGCCTGCCGCGCTTCGTCTGCGGTGATGCCGTTCTGCACCGACATATAATAACGCGCGATCAGCGAGATAAATTCCAAAACTCCCTTCTCATAGCGTAACTTAGCAAATTCGGTAATCTGCAAAAATGTTTGCGCCAAACTCTGCCCGAAGACATTTTTCAAAGCCAAAATAACCGCCGCGAGAAAGGCTTCGCCCTTTAATTTTTCGCCGTCCAATTCGGACAAATCGCATAAATAATACGAAAACTGCGGTACAAACGGAGCGAATTCCGGCGGAAGATCAACCAAATCGCCGAATTTGCGGCTGATTTTCCATTTTCGCCTGCCGTGATAAAAAACGACAGGAAAGATCGGCGGCAATTTCTTCGGCTTTTCTTTCAGAGATTTTTCCCAAATCTGCGTCATATAGCGCAAAAGTTGAAAAGCCGCCAATTCGTCAGCGTAACTTTTATGCTCCAAAAGAATAAAAACAAAAGCATCTTCGCCCGTTTTCAGTTGAATGCGAAACAAAAAATCCGTCTGATGCGCTTTCAAATGCTCGTCGGTAAAAGATTCTTGAGCGATTTCGAGCGTCGCCAAATCGAATTTTCCGGCAATTTCCGGCGGCAGATAATTTTTCAAAAAATCCCGCGCCACATCGAGTCGCGAAAATGCGGCGCGAAAAAACAGGTCGTGCGGATTGCTGATTTCTTCCGGCATTAAAGTTTTGCTTTTACCTTTCTAAACTTTTCTTTAACTTTCTGTAAATCAAAACCCGTCTGCGCGTAATATTCCAGATAACCGCAATCGGCGCAAACATAAAGATGCGTTTGATGATACGAGCCTAAAGGAACAATGATTCCGTGCCGCGCACTGCTGTCGATATAAACTTCTTCCGAACTGCATTTCGGACAAATTCCGTCTTTCATCTTATTTCCAAACCTCAAAAAGCGTTTCCTTAAAAAGCGCGTCGAGCATTTCCGTCGGCGGTTTTTCGCCCGTTTCGATTTTTGCCGCAAAATCGCTGTAAAATTCTATCTTTTCTTCCAAAAATTCATTCAAAATCTCGATCTTCGGTTCTTCCTTCATCTCGTCGCCCGCGATTTTTCGTTTCAACAATTCATCAATTTCGCGGCGAATCTTTTCATCCGTAACTTGCGAATCAACCAATTTTTCAAATTCCATCGGCGGAAAAGAATTCGTTTGCCGAATCCAATCGCACGCCAGAACGGGGCGCAAAACGTAAAAATATTTTTTCAGACGAACCGAATCTCTCTGCAAAAATTCCTTGAAATTTCCTTTTGCCATACTCAAATAATGATACATACACGATTTCGGATTGAAATACGTCTTGCTCATTTCGCGCAATTTTGCGGCGGTCGAAAAATTTTCCCGGTAAATGATCGGACTTCTCAGCCATTCGAGCATCGGCGGATTCGATTTGCGGAAAAGTTTCAGAGCTTTTTTCAGTTCCCAGCCCGACAGATCAAGATCGTTCGGCAGGATTTTTTCTCTTGAATCTTTTAAATCATCTATTTTCAAATACCAATCGAGCTTGTGTATGTAAATGTAGCGAATATCCCAATCGCTGTCCGGGGAAGCAAAGCCCCAGGCGCGGCTGCCCGATTCGACGGCGAGCAGGATTTTTATTTCGTGTTCCGCTTCAAGCCGGACTAATTCTTTTTTGATTTCTTCAAACATCTGAATTATCTAAAGCAAAACTCCTTTCTCGGCATTCCAAATCTATTATCCGCTTACTCATCTAAAAGATTCGTTTGAGGCGAATAGTCGGTTAAAATAAGCGTTTTTTCCCGAATTGCATTTACAAACGTGCCGTGTTTTTCAGATGTTTTTTTCTTAATGTCCGCCCATTCCTCGTCCGCCATAAATTTTTTCCAGCTTTCGGTCATCGTTTGTTTGTCTTTCCATTCTAAAAGATAGACAAATTCGACCTTTTCATCGTTTTCCGATTCCCAGATCGCCGCGATTTTGAAGCCGTATTTTTTCATTATTCTGACGGCGTGATCTTTGAATCTTTCGTGAAAAACTTCGCGGTTTTCACGCGGAACTTCGTAGATTCTGAGTTGATGAACGGGATTTTGCGGTTTTGTTTGAGCCGCTGAATCAATAGCACAAGTCAGACTAAAAAATAACGCGAACAATCCTGCATATACATTCAATTTTTGTGATTTCATATTTCCATTCTCCAATCGATTAAATGTAAATTTCACCCTTCAAATACAAAACCGCATTCCCACCGATTTTTACTCGGTCGCCGCGCAGTTCACAAAATAATTCGCCGCCGCGAGCCGAGATTTGTTTAGCAAACATTTCGGTTTTGCCTAAGCGTTCCGCCCAAAACGGAATCAGATTGCAATGCGAAGAACCCGTTACGGGATCTTCAAAAACGCCGACTTCGGGCGCGAAAAAGCGCGAAACAAAATCCGATGTTTCGCCTTTTGCAGTAACGATAAAACCGTGCGCTTCGATTTCTAAAAGGCGCGAAAAATTCGGCGCGATGTCCGAAATTTCCTGTTCCGTTTCATAAACCAGAAAATAATCACGCGCCTTCAGGACTTCTTTCGGCTCTTTTCCGAGTGCTTCAATCAAGCCTTCGGGAATTTCGACCGGCGAAACCGGACGCGACGGAAAATCCAAGATCAAAACATCGCCTTGTTTTTCAACCGTCAATTCTCCACTTTTGTGCGAATGAAATTTCACCGTTTCGGTTTCTAATTTCAAAATTTCAAAGATCACAAACGCCGATGCGAGCGTTGCGTGTCCGCAAAGATCGATTTCAAAGGTCGGCGTAAACCAGCGAATCTCGTAAACATCGCCTCGTTTCACAAAAAACGCCGTTTCGCTCAAGTTGTTTTCAAGCGCAATACGTTGCATCAACTCCGCATCGAGCCATTCGTCAAGCGGACAAATCGCCGCCGGATTTCCCCGAAAGATTTCCTTCGCAAATGCGTCAATTTGATAAATCGTCAAATTCATATTTTTTTTGAAACACATAGAAACATAATTCACATAGTTTTTTAATTCTTTTTCTATGTTTTCTATGTGCCTATGCGTTTAAATTCTCTTTCTCCGCCGCGATTGCCTGAATTTCGATCTTCGTCCCGAAATGCAAATCCTTGACCGGAACAATCGCCCGCGCCGGTTTGTGTTCGCCCAAAATCCGCGCGTAAACTTCGTTCACCTTATCCCAGAGTTCCATCTCCGAAATATAGATCGTCATCTGCAACACGCGGCTTAGATCGCTGCCAGCCGCCAGCAAAACCGCTTCGACATTTCGCAAAGCGAGTTCGGTCTGCAATTCAATATCGCCCGTTTCCGCTTTGCCGTCCGCGTGATTTATGGGAAGCTGTCCCGACACAAAAATTAAGCCGTTATGCGAAACGGCAGGAGAATAATGACCAAGCGGTACTGGCATCTCAGCGGGTTGAATTTTTTCCATAACTTTCCGGCAAACTGCTTTTGTCCTTAATTCCTTCTATTATGCGGGTTGAATTTTTTCGCATATTTTCTAATAATCGCAAAAATCGCCACAACGGCGATTATCGCCCAAATTACATTGACAAGAGTCGAAGGAATCGCGCCGTAATAATAGGTATTTATTGCCAGAAATACGCTTCCGAAAATATTCAACAACTGAAATTTCAGCGAATTTCCCTCGATTTTCTTAAACGAGATCAGCCCGTAACCGATCAAAATCAGCACTGCCCCGATCCAACCGATGCTGTCAATTATCATTAACTAATGATTCCTTAATCTTTTCGATTTCAGTTTTCAATTTCGGCAAATCGCTCTGCGTTGTGTTCCAAACGATTTCCGCATCAACATCAAAATATCCGTGAATCAGACGATTTCGCATCGCCGTTGCGAACTGCCATTCGATTTCGGGATATTTCGCTTTCAAACCTCTGTCCAAACAAGTTGTCGCTTCACCGATGATCTCTATATTTCGCACAACAGCGTCAATCTTTACTTCATCGTTTTTGAATTTTTCCAAATCGTAACCCGCTAAATACTTTTCAATTTTGGCAATCGCATCCAAAATATGATTCAGACGGTCGGCATCATTCGGTTTCTTCATAAATCACCTTCAAATCCCGTAAAACGCTTTCGCGAATATATTTATTGAGCATATTTTCGGTCGCCAAATCTACTTTTCTGCCCAAAGCATCTTCGATTTCCAACGCGGCATTTATCCAATCCCAACCTTTCGGTTTTGAAAAACGCACGAGCAAATCAATATCGCTGTTTTCATCAGCTTCGCCGCGCGCAAACGAACCGAACAACGCACAATACGATATATCATTGCGCTTGCAAATCTCGATGATTTTTTCTTTTTCGGCTGATGCTAATTTCATTAGTTACTCAAACTCTGTGTTCTCGTCTATTTTCATAAAAAGTTGATTGATTTGGTCGGAAAAATTTTCGTCCATAAATTTCCACCAATCGTTTTCTTTAACATACAAAGAGTGAGTATCCGACAAAGTTGATTCCTTCCAAACTCTGATTTCGTAATTATCTTTAATCAAATCTCTAACTTTATTGATAGTCACATATCTGGCTTTTCCTGAATCTGAAAATAAAGAATAAGGCAAATCATATTCATCATTTCCAGACACAATCTTTAGACCATCATTGGTGTATTCCGCCGATAATTTCTGCTCGTTGATTTTTTGTGCTATTTCTTTGACAATTTCGTCATCCTCGCCGCGCCAATCAACAATTACGTTTTTATCGTAATCCCACATATAGTCGGCTAATTCATCTTCATTGCCGCTAATCAAAATCTCGTCGTATGTAACTGACATAAAATTTATAAAGCTAACTTTTAACCAACACTTCCTTCCAATTTCAATCCCAAAAGTTTTGTCGCTTCAACCGCGTATTCCATCGGCAGTTCGCGGAAAACTTCTTTGCAGAAACCGTTGATGATGAGCGAAACCGCGTCTTCCTGCGAGATGCCGCGCTGTTGAAGATAGAAAAGCTGTTCTTCGCTGATCTTTGAAGTCGTCGCTTCGTGTTCGACTCGCGCCGTCGCGTTCATCACCTCGATATACGGGAAAGTGTTTGCTTCCGAACGGTCGCCGATGAGCATCGAATCGCACTGCGTATAATTTCTTGCGCCGTCGGCTTTCGGCAGAATTTTGACCAGACCGCGATACGAATTATTCGATTTTCCGGCGGAAATTCCTTTTGAAATAATGGTGGATTTCGTGTTCTTGCCGATATGAATCATCTTCGTTCCGGTATCGGCGATCTGCGCGTTGTTCGTTAATGCGACCGAATAAAATTCGCCGATAGAACCGTCGCCCTGCAAAATCACCGACGGATATTTCCACGTGATCGCGCTTCCGGTTTCAACCTGTGTCCAAGAGATTTTTGAATTCTTCCCGCGCGCCGCGCCGCGTTTTGTCACAAAATTATAAATTCCGCCCTTGCCCGATTCGTCGCCCGCATACCAATTCTGCACGGTCGAATATTTGATCTCCGCATCGTC